>JBAWZJ010000009.1:0-16810 GCA_037143085.1 Parachlamydiaceae bacterium
AATTGGCCTGTGTCACACCAGAAATGCGGGGTCAATCTTTACCCGATTTTCCCGTGTTTTCAATATTTTTTTTGTTTATTTAAATTTTTTTATAATTTTTATGTGAATTTTAAGTTTTTGTAGGATCCATTTTAAAAAAGAGGTGTTGTATGAGCTCCACTATTTCCGATTTATTGTATCAACCATATAGCGGCAACGATTCGTGTTCGATTTGTCTGGATGGACAGACTGATGATAATCCATTGTTTGCTCATAACGTGTTACATCCTCTCCATTTACCCTGTGCTCTTGAGTGGATTGTTCGTAATTCGTCATGTCCTATTTGTCGACTTCCTGTAGATTCTGACAGACTGCGGTTATTGGCTCCACGTCAAGAGCAAGATAGAAGAGGTGTTCTGATTCTGGACACTAGGTACATTCCCTAATCAAGAAGCGGCTCAGATAGATAGAGAGTATGAACAAAGAAGGGCTCAGCTAGGGAGGAAATATTTTCGAGATCTTGCTCAAATATTTCATCTGAACGCACAAAATGGAATGTAAATAGGACTCGATATCGTAAGAGTGCGGGATTGGCAGCACTAGCTCTCATTTTACTGACTTCATACCCAATAGAAGACGATTCATGGAGTGTGACGAAATATGTTGTTGTACCAGTTCTTGCAAAAGAACTAACGCATCTATTGGGAAAAACTTTCTTAGGTGAAAACTATTGTGTTAGAGGAGGAGGAGTGATTGAAATCGCAGGTTATATAGGCATTTTCGCGGCCTTAGCCTTCAAAGACATCACGGAAGCTCAAGATTCGATAGGATTAGTTAGATGTGGGATCGTACAAACGATAGGGTTTCTTGCAGGGAGAATATTAAACACAGCAGTTAACATTATCAAAAACTAAAAACTCTGGCAAAATATCGAAACAAAGAAAAAAGTTTTTTTTATTTCATTAAAACCTCTCCATTCGTGCATACGATTTGAAGCTTGCATCGTTACTGCGCATACGATAGAATAAAAGTAGAGGGGTAATTATATGAAACACCATAAAAATCGCGTTCAAGAATCATTGAGTGGTCATGAAGAGGTTTTGTTTGCGGAGGAACTTCATGTTCTTGCTGATGTTGTAGCTGAAGTAAAAGATATATCCAATCTCGATTCCTTGGACTCCGATCCTTTCGATGCATACATGGATTCTATGGGGTCAAAGATATTCTCAGAGCCACGCAATTTCCGCGCTCGTTTTATCAAAGGGTATAACACTCTCATCCACTGCTTGGAACAAGCACCACCTCCAAAAGCAGAATCAAAAGAGTAATTTATGTTTAGATGGTTAGGTGGGCTTTTGGATCGGGTATTCGCCGTTGCGGGCGCTGTTGTATTTGCTCAAGCCCCTCTGTTTATGCAGCAGTATACCCAACAACTTATTGGAAGAACAGCTGAGCTGAGAATGCAAGTTGATGCCATGCGCCAAGCAGCTGGTGTGTCAGGAAAAACCCTTGAACAACTCATCCAAAAGTTTATTGATAGCGGGGATGCGGATTTTGTTCGTCAGGGTGAAGTGATGCTGGGGATGGTGCAGCGGTGGTATAATCTTTCTCAGGCTCTGACTGAGATGGAAGGAAGCAGTGTGTGGACGAGGCTGTTCACATTTTCACTTCATCTAAATATAGACGTGTTTAAAAGTACTTTAGACCACTTTACCTTTGGCATTCCGATATCTGCTGAAGGAGGGATTTACGCTCTTGCTGGTATTGTTATAGGCTACTTGGTATTTGCTATCATTCGTCGGGCATTTCGTAAAATGGGGGCGGCGTTTTCAAGGGTATTTCATTGGAAAAAGAAAGAGGGCGAGGTTCGGGTCGAAAGTGATTCAAAAATTGGTTAAGAGCGACCATTTTTCAATTATACCTAACGTCATTTAAAAGTTTGCATTTCTAGCGAGGCAAAGCCCCGGGGATCGAATGGTATAGTGACTATTTTTTTAAAGTTAGCTGGCGTGCTTCCTGAAGTTTTTCAAATCCATCTTTAATATAAATAATTAAGCGGTCGGTGTTGTTAGACAGTTCGTTTTTTTTCTTCTTCAATCTTTCTTTCCCATGAATTTTTGGCCTTGATTGTGCAGGTTTAAAAAAAAATCAGGGTTAACGAATTCAACTAAATTTTCCAGCGGTGTTAGCTGTTTTCTTATAAGAAAGCTATCAACTTGTGGCTTTTCGATCCTCTCTGTGACTGTTTGAACTGTTTTTTGCAAATTAGAAAGTGTTGTTGAGGTATCTAAACTTGAAACGACAATCGAAGAAGAGGAGTGAGGTAAACGGGAAAGGATTGTTGCTGTAGAAAACTCTTGGTATAAAAGAACCGATGGACCGTTTAGGATGATCCACCGGTTTGTTTTGACAGTCTTTATTTGTCTATGGCGAGAAGAGGTTGCTCTTTAGGGCTGGTACTTAAGATTGAAGTAACCCAAGAGGCGGCAGCATATATAGCTGAAGTCGTTGCGTGTCGTGCTTCCGATATATAGCCGACTTCTCGGAAATCTTTTACACGTAAGTGTTCGTTAGCTTTAAGGCTTATAGCTATTCTTGAGTAATACGAATCAAGCTCATAATTTAGATGCTCTATTTTTTCAAGGCCATCTTGGAGATCTTTTTTAATCAAAGATATTTGACCAGAGAAACTCTCTTTTTGCTTTTGAATTTTGCTTTCAAACGCTGTCTTTTCTTCGGGGGCTATGGAATTGATGTTAAGGAGGATATCATTAACTTCTTTCTCCATATAACCAGAGTTAACGTCTAGTTGATTTACGAAAGCTTGAAGAGATGATGTTGTCGTTGCATACTCGTTTTTGAGAGCTTCTACCTCAGGTTGAATGAGGGCAAACTTTATTTCATGATCCGTATTCCATCCTGTACTATATCTAACTCCCAAACGAAGATTTTCGTATTGTTTCAACATTTTTAAATGTAAAAGTCCGATGGTCGATGATGAGGTTAGAAATCCACGTAAGAGATCGATGGTTTTCTCGGTTACCTGTTCACTTAGATAAAGTTCTTTAGTTGCAGCGAATAAGGCTTGTTGGACTGTTGTTGCCGTTTTGTCAAACTTCTCTTTGATTGCTGGCGCATTTTCTTTATTCAATGCTTCACCGATCTCATTGATTTGTTTAAACGCCCCCAAAATTTGAGATGATAACCCAGCAAATGTTTGTTGAGAGGTCACGTGCTTTGAAGGGATTTCCTTCAATTTTTCTTCAAGCTCTTTTAGTCTGCTTTCTTCTGTAGCGAACAAAGCTTCTTGTCGTTCTGTCGCTTTCATGGGGTATGAGAACAATTGGTTTGTTTGAGTTTTAGATAGAATATTTTCAAAAGGAGATAATTGATCTTTTATTGTTCTCGTTGCGGTGTTTGCTTCAGTTAATTCAGGAAAAATTGGAGACGTGACATGGAAAAGATTTTGTAGAGCTGACACTTCTAATGAGACTAAGCGAAGGTTGCTCCAAGCTTTGCTTAATAAACCGGAGAACGTCGTGGCTTCTTTGTTTGCCAGCTTGGCTTCGCTTATAATAGTCTCTGCGTAGTCGCGAGTGATCGAGTTTGTAATCACTTCACATGCATCTAAGTCGCACTCTATTGGTTTGCTTTGAATGGTTGCTAATGTATTGAGTTGAGTTTCGATAAGGGATTTCTTGTCGAAAGCTTTTTCAGCAATTGTCTCGATTTCTAAGAATAATTTGTCCTTGTCTGATTGTTTAGGATATTGTTTAGAATCAGAGCTTAAAACCTTTGTGAAAATATCGGTGATTTTCTGTAAATCGTCAGCCGATTTTTGGTAAGAAGTTATGCTGTTTTGAATAGAAGTCATCGATTTATCAAGGTTTCTTTTGTCGAGATTTCCCAAACGAAATTCTTTTGGTGTTTCAGCAGGAAAAATTTTTTTTCTTAATAACTCAGCGTTAACTTTCAATGTGTCTGTAAAGTCTTTCGCATGATGAACCCCTTTGGGAAAGTTCCCAATTAGATCTATGATGGCAGTGATACGTGCTTCTGAAGCCTCTCTAGGGGATTTTTCAGATTTTGATTGAATGGTAGGAACAATTGCTGGGACAGCGTGTCTTAAATATGTTGGTACTGGTGAACTCATAATTTATACACTCCTTGTTGAATAGCATTTATCTTTTAAATGTCAAAAAAACAATCCGCAAGATGACGTACATCATCCACAGTAGTCCTGCAGCCATAAGGGCTGCAGCAAAACTTCCCCAAAAAGTTGAAGTGTCGGTGTAAAAGAGATAAAGACTGAAAAGAAATGTGGCAGCCGCGAAAATAAATCCAAAAGGTTCGATGATGCGATTTTGAAACATGCTACACTCCTTTTATGAAATCGACCTTAATCTTATCTTAATTTTTCTTGCTACAAAAAAATAAAAAATTTTGTTATCATCAGAGGGAGATAAGAGAGGAGACATATTATGGGAAAATTTGCCTTATTTGTTGTCATTGCAGCGACAATAGCTGCTTGTTACCTCCTTTACAAAAATACGAGCACCTCGGAAGAATACGTTACTATTAACTCTGGGGCCCCGGGGCGACGATACTATAAAATGGACGATTCTAATAAAAATGAAGCCCCTCTAAATTTTGACCTAGTAGATCCTGAATGTGCTCCTGAGGCTCAACTATCGAAAATTTTATACGGCTACCACATCATGTTGGATACCCGTGAGCATACGCCAAATTATGCAGGTAACTCGATCGATTGTAACTGTTGTCATTTCAATGCGGGAAATACTTTAGGTGGTAAAAATAGAGGGATTTCACTCGTTGGCGTGACCGCGATGTATCCCAAATTTTCAAAAAGAGACAACAAAAATATTACGTTAATCGACAGAATAGACAACTGCTATAAGCGAAGTCTTAACGGAAAACCTCTTCCTCACGATAGCCTTGAAATGGAAGCTATCGTTGCCTACCTCAAATGGATATCCCAAGATGTTGTAGACGCTCCAAAACTCCCTTGGCTGGGTTTAGATCCTCTTTCCTCAAAACACATAGCAGACCCAAAGGCTGGAGAGAAGGTTTACGAACAACACTGTGCAATTTGCCATGGAGACAATGGCGAAGGAAGAAAGGGGGTTCCGCCTCTTTGGGGAAATAATTCGTACAATGATGGTGCTGGAATGAATATTTTGTCGATGTTATCATCTTTTATTTGGCTAAACATGCCTCATGGACAACCTATATTGACGCAAGAGGAAGCTCTCGACGTTGCAGCTTATATGATTGAGCGTCCACGTCCTCACTTTGAAAAAGGAAAATAAGTATGCTTTCTAAAATAGGAGTGTTTCTGCAACCTTTTTTTTTATTGGCCGTTCGTCTGTTTTGGGGATGGGAATTTATTAAGACGGGGGTTGGGAAGTTCACTGATATTCACGTCATAGCAACATATTTCGATTCTATTGGCCTTCCGTTTCCTCTAATGAATGCGTATGCTGCAGCATCGATAGAAGTTGTTGGTGGAGCTTGTTTACTTGTTGGACTCGCTTCGCGTCTTATTTCTTTACCTTTGATGGGGACGATGATTGTTGCTCTCTTGACAGCTCATCATGAAGCGACATTTGCGATTTTCGATGATCCTGTAACATTTGTCAATCAACTACCCTTCACTTTTTTGATGGCAGCATTGATCGTCTTTGTTTTTGGACCTGGACGTTTCTCTGTGGATCATGTCATTGGGGACAGGAAAAAAATAACCTAAACGATTCGGCTGCGCCAAAGCTCCGGAGCTGAAGCGATTGGAAACAATCTAATATTATAATATGGGGCTGTTTTTGATCGTTCAACCGCGGGAGTTTTCTCGTAGCCCAATCGTTTAGGTTATTTTTTTCCAATCCCTTAAACCTCTTGCATAATCCAGGTTGTGCTTAAAGCTTATAGAATTTATAATCCATCTCCTTAATGAATCTTCAACTAGAGAAGGGTCTATGCCTCAGTTAACGTTATATAACACAGAGTCGCGAAAGAAAGAACCTCTTGTCCCCATGCATGATAATCATGTTAGAATCTACACATGCGGTCCGACAGTTTACAACTACGCTCACATTGGTAATTTCAGGACATATATGTTCGAAGATCTCTTGCGGCGAACGATTAAGTTTTTCGGTATGCAAGTCACACAAGTGATGAATTTAACCGATGTTGATGACAAAACAATCGTTGGAGCCATCAAAAATAATGTCACGTTGGATGAGTTCACTCAACCATTTAAGGATGCCTTTTTCGAAGACCTAAAAACATTAAATATTGAACCGGCTGAACACTATCCTGCGGCAACCGAATATATTCAAGAGATGATCGACATGATCGACAAGCTTTTGGCTAAAGGATTTGCATATAAAGGGGGGGATGGAAGCATCTACTATGCTATCCGTAAATTTCCCCGTTATGGCTGCTTATCACATTTTCATCTTGATGAATTGCAAGTTGGAGCTTCCGAGCGAGTCTCTAGTGATGAATATGACAAAGACAACCTCGCGGACTTCGTTTTATGGAAAGCATATGATCCTGAAAGAGATGGGAAAATCTTCTGGGAAAGCCCTTATGGACCAGGGCGTCCTGGTTGGCACTTAGAATGTTCGGCTATGGCTATGAAAATTTTAGGAGAGACAATCGATATCCACGTCGGGGGGATAGACAATATGTTTCCTCACCATGAGAACGAAATAGCTCAATCTGAAGCGTGCTCTGGCCATCGCTTTGTCAAATTGTGGATGCATTCGGAGCATCTCATTGTAGATAACAAGAAGATGTCCAAAAGTTTAGGTAATTTTTTTACACTTCGGGATTTGTTGAATAAAGGATTTACTGGAACGCAGGTGCGCTATATGCTTTTGCAGACGCACTATAAAACACAGTTAAATTTCACCCTTGCAGGTCTTGATGCTGTAAAGGGATCCCTTCAGCGTCTTCAAGATTTCATTCAACGCCTTCAAGAAATTAAAGAGCCTCGAGAATTTGGCGAAGTCAAGCCCGTTTTAGAACGAGTGTTAGCATCTTTTTCTGGTTCTTTGGCTGATGACCTCAATATTTCGGCCGGGCTGGCAGCTGTTTTTGAACTTGTCAGAGAGGTGAATGTTCTTTGTGATGCGAATAAATTGGGAAGACCTGATGCAGAAAAAGTTTTGGCTTTGCTGAAACAAATCAATAATGTGTTAGGAGTACTGTCATTCGATGAAGGTGAAGAGACTATTCCTCACGATTTGGAAGAAGCTTTGGCTAAAAGGATAGAAGCGCGGAAGCAAAAAAATTGGGCGGAAGCTGATACGCTACGAGACTTCATTTTGTCTCGTGGATATGTTATTGAAGATACACCGCAAGGTGCTCGTTTAAAAAAGAGGTAATCGATGTCGCGCAAAAATAGAACAAAAGATGAAAATTTTGTGATTAGTCTATATGAAGAAGCCGAGAAAAGTGGCAATGCAGAAGCTCCGGTTGATCGATATCATGCAGGAGAAAGAGCGCACCTAGCGCCTAAAGGTGTCGATACCATTTGTAAACTGTTGATACAGGCAAATTTTGTGAAAAAATCGGGGGAGGTCGATGTCTACCTCACCCCGCACGGACTTAAACTGGCTGAACGCCTTCGTTGTGAATAGGCTTCATCCAAGGGAAAAACAATACATCCCTGATAGAGTGGGTGTTTGTTAAAATCATGATCATACGATCGATTCCTATTCCCAATCCACCGGTGGGAGGCATTCCTTGGCAAATTGCTTCGATGAATTCTTCATCAAAAGGACTTGCCTCCTCATCGCCAGCATCGCGTCGCTTGCTCTGATCGACAAGTAGATTGCGTTGAATCTCTGGATCGTTCAGTTCTGAATAGGAGTTGCAGATTTCACGGCATAGAATAAAGCTTTCAAATCTTTCAACGAGACCTTCACCTTTTTCTTTTGCGTTACGGTGAGGTTTGCATAAAGGCGTCGTTTCGATTGGGTGGTCAATGATATGATGTGGTTGTATCAAGTGAGGTTCAGCAAAGACCTCGAACAGCGCTGCAATCAATAGACCGCGTGAAAGACCTGGAAGTTTTTTAAGGTCGACTTCTCCGCTTTCTTTTAGCATCTTCCGCATCTCATCATCTGAGAGTGAGTCAACATTGATATTGGCATAAACAACCAAACTCTCTTTCATAGAGAGCCGTTTCCATGGAGCTTTCAGGTCAAGTTCAATGACTTTACCGTCATTTTCCTCTGGGTTGCCGATCGAAATTTTTGTTGTTCCATGGATTGCTAGAGCTAGTTTTTCGAATAAATTCTCAACAAACGACATCATGTCATTGTAGTCCCAATATGAAGCATAAGCCTCGAGCATTGTGAACTCAGGGTTGTGCGTCCGGTCGATGCCTTCGTTTCGAAAGACTCTGCCGATTTCATAGACGCGATCCATTCCGCCGACAATCAGCTTCTTTAAAGGGATCTCCAAGGAAATGCGCATAAACATTTCTTGGTCTAGTGCATTCAGTTTTGTGATGAATGGACGCGCTTCAGCGCCTCCATAAATACTTTGGAGAACAGGGGTCTCTACTTCTAAAAAATTTTGTTCTTCGAAATAATCACGAACCATTCTTAGGATATGAGAACGTGACCGGAAAAGATCGGCTACATCAGGATTTGTAATCAAATCAAGCCATCGTTTTCTGTAACGAATTTCCTTGTCTGCTAATCCGGCATGTTTGTCGGCAAGAGGAAGAAGTGTTTTGCACAAGAGAGTTACCTTATGGGCAAAGACCGTCAATTCACCCTTGTTTGTGAGAAAAACATACCCTTCAATACCGATGATATCGCCAAGATCTATTTTCTTTTCGATAAATTTCATTGGAGTGAGAGCTTCAGGATCAGCTCCTTCTGAAGCTGTATATCCGGAAACTTTTGTTGTTTCTTTGTTAAACATGATCTGTATACGACCTGTTGCATCTTGGATATGACCAAAAGCATTTTTCCCCATTGAGCGGAAAAGGACTAAACGGCCGGCAACAGTTACAGCTTCTGTTTTTCCTGTAGCGGCATCTTCGCTATGACCTGTTGTTGTTGTTGCGTATTTTGTCTGAAGTTCTTTTGCAGTTGTTGTCGGACAGAATTTATGGGGATAAGGCTCAACACCAAGTTTGCGGATGTCTGCAAGTTTTTGGCTTCTCAATTGAAATTCTTCGTGCTTGTGATATTCAGGGTTTTCTTGTGTCATCGATATTCTCTATTTTTTTTTGTGTCGATTCTGTATTTTTTTTACTTTTTTGGTCAGCTTCGATAGCTGCCGGTGTTCTATAGCTCCGAACGAAATCCAGTCTGGCATAACAGTAGATAGCTGTGACAATGATTGTTAAGCCATAGATCATCCAATTAAGGACAAAACTCTTGGTCTTCGGACTTGCATCGTTATATAATTTAAGCCATTTGAACATAGGGCACCTCCATCAAAAGAATGAAGGTAACCCCTCTTTTTTGTAAAGAATTACCCTATCACTCGCCCAATAAGATCGTATTCGGCGACATCGGTAATTTCTACTGTATAAATTTCTCCAAAAGCCTTGACCAGTCTTCCATCGTTAATGATCACTTGTCCATCAATTTCCGGACATTGTCCGTGATGTCTGCCAACCATGAGTAATTTCGATTCTGGATGGTACCCTTCAACGACAACCGCCAGCTTTTTCCCTAACCATTTTTGGTTTGTCTTTGCTACAGTTTTCTTTTGAATTTTCATCAATTTATCGTACCGTTTCTTTTTAACCCCTTCAGCAATTTGATCGGGTAGATCGTATGCATGAGAGCCAGGTTCACGAGAAAAGCGGAAAATTCCCACATTGTCTAAAGGATGCTCTTGAATAAATTCTGCGAGCTCATCAAATTGTTCTTCAGTTTCCCCAGGGAATCCAACAATAAGGCTTGTTCTAATGACCATGTCGGGGATTTCTTTGCGGAGTTTTGAAATTGTTGAGATGATGTCTTCACGTGAGGTAGCGCGGTGCATCGACTTTAATATATCTTTGTTGATATGTTGTATAGGCATATCGAGGTAACGGCAAATGCGTTTGTCGCTTTTAATTAGAGCGATCAGGTCATCTGTAATCTCATCGGGATAAAGGTAAAGCAATCTAAG
Organism: Parachlamydiaceae bacterium; assembly: GCA_037143085.1. Taxonomy (GTDB): domain Bacteria; phylum Chlamydiota; class Chlamydiia; order Chlamydiales; family Parachlamydiaceae; genus JBAWVE01. The sequence continues at coordinate 10,147 of JBAWZJ010000009.1, forward strand.
CCAGAAATCCTTCTTCACGGCAAGCATCGATTTTAGTAAGTCTAACAAAGCTTCTAGTCTCTTCGATCCACGATCTTTCCCATAGTCACCAAGATCTTGTGCGATGAGAATGATTTCATGAACACCTTGGTTTAACAAATTATGAAATTCTTTAAGGATTTGCTCTTGACTCTTGCTTTTCAGAGGCCCTTTGATTGTTGGAATCACACAGTAAGCACATCGCTTGCGACATCCTTCGGCAATTTTTAAATAAGCATAATGTTTTGGCGTTGAGAGCTGTCGAGGAACCTCGCCCACTTCAAGGTAGCTGCGGGCGGTAGAAACAAGTTTTCCCTTTTGTGTTGATTCGACAGCTTTTAAAATACCTTCGACATCGCCAGATCCAAGTAAGTAGTCGATTCCTGGAAATTGCTTTTGCATCTCATCGCTATGAGTCTGCACCATGCATCCTGTAACAACCAGTTTGGCATTTTTTTTGCGCATTTTTAATGTGTCGTTGACAGTATCCATCGACTCTTTCCGTGATGCTTCGAGAAACCCACAAGTATTGATAACGATATAATCAGCTTCCTCAAGCGCTTCGGATACCTCGTAGCCAGCTTTAAGTAGAATACCAAGCATAACTTCACTGTCGACTAAGTTGCGGGGGCAACCCAAACTTATAAAGTGGATTTTATTTCCTGAATAATCGAAGGAAATATTTCCATCTTGTTGATTGTCTGGCACAGACTTTTTATCGCTTAGTTGAGGATCGTCTGATTGTCCTTCTCGAAACATCTTTAACATTTTAAAGTTCTCCAATATATATATATAACATTTAGGAGATCATACACGAAAGAACAAAAAATGTCTATTTCCATTTGTAACTCACCTTACGCAAACCGAGCGACATTTGAGCTGGGGCTTTGACTCAGCCGAAATGTTGCTCCGTTTGCGTAAGGTAAGTTTGTAAAGAAAAGTTAAAGAAATCTCAAGAAATTCTTGCAAATGAAATCGCTTAGGATAAAATCGCCGTGGAGGTGCATATGAGTTTACGAACATGTTTTTCTAGTTTCTGTTGTAGTCAACGAAGCGCTGAGGATCCTCCTGTAGATCCGCCAAAGATTACATTTGATAGTCTTTACCATGATGCAAAATATGAAGAACGTAAAAAACTTCACGACGCATTTAAAGGAGCATTTGACCGTTTTCTTGAAATCCATCATCTACCCGATGGTTTTACTATTTTATCGCGAACGCCTATCGATAAAGAAAATTTAAGAGCGCAATTGATAAAAAAAATCGAGAGATTATTTCTTGTCGTTTATCTTGATACTAATAAATGCAAGGTGGGCGAGGCTGTCGACAAAATAAAAGCCCTTAATCTCGACTCTCTTCCTTTTGATGACTATCGTACGGTAGAACAAAAAATAAGAGAACATGCGGAATTTCTCCAACTCAACACCCAATCGTTAATCTTTCAAAAATACATCAACGAGTTAAGATCTGACCTTCATTTTTTGCACAGCGAAGAGCTTGCTCAAAAAAAGGAAGAACTAAGAACTATAACTTTGTTATTTGGGGAGATTACAAACGAACTCAACGAAGTTTTGAGGGACACTCACTTACCTGAGACCGAGGCTTATCGTGAAAGCATCGACGCTATTATAAAAATCTTGCGCAATATGATGAACACAAATCTGTATAGGGTCAAGCGTACAGATGAAAATGATCTGTTAACCAACTTCATTCATACAATGTGCTTTGCAGGATATCATGACAATTTATTAAGTGATAATTTCGAGTCTTTTGGAAAAAACATTCTCAGTAAAATAGACATACCACGCTTATCTTTAGGTTGGAAAATTTCCAAAGCATGGGACAAAATGTTTAAAGATGGACTCCCTTGTGATAATAAAGGATCACTGAAACATTTTAAGCCTAAAGAAAAGGCAAAATTAGCCGGCGAGTATACCGGATATGAATTTACGGGATTAACGCATAGAAATGGCATTGAAGCGTTGGATGAAAGAAAATTTCCGGACAACATTCCGGGATCTCTTTATGAGGAAAAATGTTCCGTAGGTTCAATTCAATCATGTTTTATCAGAGCTGTGTATACATGTAATCCTACAGTAGGTATTCATGTAGCTTCGGAATTTAAGGGCGTCCTTCAAGCTATGGAGAATCGTTATTTTACGCCGATTGATAACGATCCTTACCCTTATACGTTTTGGCGTTATACAAATCTGCAAGATTTGTCTAACACTAATGAAAATCCTCATGCCGTCGCTTTAATGAATTTAAATGATGAATATCCACTTTCTTTTGGGGGAATCAGTGTAACACAGGATTCACCTTTTTACGTGAAAGATGGTGTTTTTAATCAAGATTATTCTAAGCGCCTGTTGGATCAATTGTTAGATGATGATAATTTTACATTGGAAAGCAGGTTAAAAAAGAGACAGGGAGGTCTATACTTTTTTCCAGAAAAACAGAAAAGTCATTGGCAATTAGCTTTACCGAGGATTGTTGAGGAAGCGTACCGTACAATCTTTGATAACAAGGCCGAAACATCGAATGCAGATTTGTGTAAAGCATTTAAAGAGCTTGTTCACTTAGGCATTATGCGTCATCACCAACAGTTAAGCGCGCAGAGTATTCAACAGCTTGTTGAACAGCTTGAGTTTCGATTTTTTGATTCTCGAGTTTGTAAATCGTGTATTGATCGGGGAGGAAAGAACACGATCTCCCAATTGGTTGTCTTGTCAGATCCTTTTGAAAATGAAGACCTCATCTTAGGCGCTTTTCACGGAAGACCTCTTCTCGTTGCTAGACGTTTGATGCTAGAAAAATATAAAGGGGCGTTTTTTTCTCTTTTGAAGGCTCTTCCGCATGAGATACTTAAAGATTACGTTTTATCTATGGGAAATTCCATAGAAGCTATTTCTCAATTGAATTTTTCGTCGGTGAGGATATTACGTTCAAGCTTTAGTTATGATGAAGCCAACGTAAGTTATGTTTGAGGTTTAATAGACCTCTTGCATAATGAAGGTTCATCGATATTATGCAAGAGGTTTAATCAATGGAACGTTATCACAAGTTGTCTAAGGAAGAAAGTGACGTCATTCTCCATAAAGGGACTGAAAGACCTTGGACAGGCGTTTATGAAGAGCTTGTCGAACCGGGCATTTATGTATGTAAACAGTGCGACGCTCCTTTATACCTTTCTTCAGATAAATTTTCATCCGGATGTGGATGGCCCAGCTTTGATGATGAAATTGAAGGCGCTGTTGTCCGTAAAGTTGATGCGGATGGGATGCGTGCAGAAATTTTATGTCATCGTTGCGCAGGACATTTAGGGCATGTGTTTGAAGGAGAAAAGTTAACGAAAAATAATATCAGACACTGCGTGAATTCTATTTCATTGGGTTTCGTTCCTGCATTGACAAAAGAACGTTATGAACGGGCTATTTTTGCAGGAGGGTGTTTCTGGGGAGTAGAACATTTGATGAAAGATTGTCCCGGTGTTATTCGGGTAACTTCGGGTTATACCGGAGGATCGATAGTACATCCATCGTATGAAGAAATATGTACCGGAAAGACGGGGCATGCAGAAGCGGTCGAGGTTGTTTTTGATACCCAAAAAACAACGTTTGAAACTGTTGCCAAGTTGTTTTTTGAAATACACGATTCTACACAAAAAAATCGGCAAGGGCCAGATATCGGACCACAATATCGTTCTGCTATTTTTTATCTAACAGCAGAGCAAAAGGAAATAGCTCTTAAACTGAAGAGTCTCTTAGAACGGAAGGGGATTCCTGTGGCAACGGAAATTCAACCGGCAGGTCCTTTTTATCCGGCCGAAACCTATCACCAAAATTACTATGCTATACAGGGTAAATATCCTTATTGCCATATTCGGAAAAGGATTTTTTGAGAAAACAAATCAAAAAATATACAAAACCGAGGTGGTGGAAAGTGGTTGAAAACCCTTAAAAATGCGGGCTTTTCAGGTGGTGTCTAGGGGGCAATCTTTACCCACCCTCGCCCTCGGGGAGCGATCATCTTTATAAAATCTTAACAATTGTTATATATAATTGTCGCACATAATGCTATAATTGGCATACGTTTACATGTTTAAAGTGTTTATACTGAACGTGGTTCAAAGGTAAGCGTTTCTAACGCGCCAAAATGCCTACCTTTTAATCACGTTCGGTGTATTTGATGATTACTATTTTATAATGAGATGATATGAACTCTTTACCTTCTCATCTAGATGCTTGTATACGTCAGCGATGTTGAAAGTTTTCCGCTTAAAATATTTGCAAAAGCGCGGCGTGCCTCTTCCTCATCGCAGATTACGGTAACACCCAGTTTTTCGAGACGTGGTTTGTCTGAGGTGTAGAGTGTTCGAGCTATAATGTGAATATGGTCGTTTAAGTGGCGTATTGAGCGGATGATGTTCTCTGTTGTTGTTACATCAGGTGTTGTGACAATCAACAAATTTGCATTTTCTGCATGAGCAGCTTCAAGAATGTGCTCAACAGAAGCATCACCGAAAACAGCTTTTTTCTTCTTTTTCTTTTGCTTCGCCACTGTGTCAACATTCATGTCGATCACCACTGATGTAATGCCCATTTCTTCTAAAATTCTCGCAGAGTCTTCGCCTATCGGACCAAAACCGACGATAACGGCATGCGATGTCTTAGGCTCTAAAGTTAGTGTTTCATCATCAACAGCAACCCTTGTTTTTTCTGCATGTCTGCGACTAAGTCTTTGTGCTAGAGTGACAAGGAAGGGGTTAATGGCTATGGATATCAAGGCGCAAGCCACGATAACATCATATCCTTCTTCCGGAAGAATATGTAACTTCAAAGCTTCTTCAGAGAGGATGAATGAAAATTCCCCAATCTGTGCCAAAACGGCAGCTAAGAGTAGCGCTGTGTGAAAAGGACGTCGTAGCGCTCTAACGGTTAAAAAAGCGATGAGGGGCTTTATCAATAAGACAACCCCTAAAATGCCGATGAACAGAGGAAAATGCGTGATCACAGCCATTGGATTGAAGAGCATACCAACGGAAAGAAAGAAAACAACAGCAAAAGCATCTTTTAAAGGAAGAGCATTCGCAGAGGCTTGGTGCTTCGCTTCCGTTTGTCCGATAATGAGCCCTGAGATAAAGGCGCCTAACGCTATAGAGGTGCCAAAGAGGTAAGCCGATCCTGTTGCAATCCCGAAGATAAGCCCCAACACCGTTAAAGTAAATAGTTCATGGGAGCGTGTGCGTGCAACATTATCAAAAATATACGAGACAGCACGAAATCCGATAAAAATTGTGATGCCTATCAATGCTGCGCATTTGAGCAAAGCTATCGCGATGGGTTTTGCAAGATTTCCCATAGCAAAACCATCACCATCTAAAGATAGGGCTAATTCGGGAAGAAGAAGCAACGCTATCACTGTGAGAATGTCTTCAACAATGAGCCAGCCGACAGCGATATGCCCCTCGGTTGTATTTAAGCAGTTGCGATCGCCGAGAACGCGGATCATGACAACGGTACTTGCAACGCCAATTGATAAGCCGACAACAATACCCGATTCTATTGACCAACCAAGTAAATAAACAAAGAATGTACTGAAAAGTGTCGTGAAGAGAGTCTGAATGACAGCCCCAGGAATAGCGATATTTTTTACTTTGACGAGCTCTTGCCACTTGAAGTGAAGACCCACGCCAAACATCATAAGAACGACGCCGATCTCAGCTAATTGCTCCGCCGTTTGAGTATCCGCGACAAATCCGGGGGAATAAGGACCAATCAGGTATCCTGCAAATAAATATCCAAAGATTGGAGAAAATTTAGCTCTTTGGGAAAAATAACCGAATATACCAGCAACGACAAAACCGATAGCTAAAATAGAGATTACTTCCAGGTTGTAGGGGAAAATGGCTTCTGTATTCATAAGTTTTACGTTACATTAGATTTTTTTTTTGCGCATTATCCAAATTAAACATAGAATGAAATTTTTTAAGGAGGTGTTGTATGTCTAACGCTCTCATTCGCGTTGCTGTTACAGGAGGAGCCGGCCAGATCGCCTACAGTTTGTTGTTTAGAATTGCCGCAGGTGAAATGTTTGGTAAAAATCAACCTGTAGCTCTCCATATCCTCGAACTTCCTGAGGCTTTTAAGGCACTTGAGGGGGTTAAAATGGAACTCGAAGATTGTGCTTTTCCTCTACTAAAAGAAATTAAGATTGGGACAGAGGCAGCAAAAATCTTTGAAGGGGTCCACTATGCATTGCTCGTCGGAGCTAAGCCCCGCGGGCCTGGAATGGAAAGAGGAGACTTACTTAAAGAAAACGGGAAAATCTTTGTCGACCAAGGACGAGCCCTCAACACATACGCTGATTCCAATGTAAAAGTTCTCGTCGTGGGAAACCCCTGCAACACCAACTGTTTAATAGCTTTGAAAAATGCCCCTAAGATTCCTCGCCATAACTTCTACGCAATGACCCGGCTGGACCAAAATCGAGGTGCCGCCCAGTTAGCAATAAAAGCGGATGTAGATATCTCGAATGTGAAAAATTTTACGATTTGGGGAAATCACTCTTCGACCCAAGTTCCTGATTTCTTCCATGCAACGATTGATGGACGTCCCGTTGTTGATGTGATTAAGGATCTTAAATG
>JBAWZJ010000010.1:0-16799 GCA_037143085.1 Parachlamydiaceae bacterium
CCCTCTTTTTTCTTTGTAAAAAATATATTTAGCCATTCCCAGCGGGAATGGCTGGATCTTGTTGTTTATTATTTTTTCAAAACCTGTTTTTGGATCCTCTACTTGGGTTGGAACTTCCCCTGGGGTTAATAATTTGCAAAATAGTAACAATTGGGATCCAACAGGAGTTCCTTCTTCTTTAACCGATGTTATTTTTGACAGTAGTGTATCGCATGTTAATACTTCACCTTCTTCAACGGATGATTTTTCTGCGGCTTCATTTAATTTCCCAAACAGCGCGCAAGCTTTTACCTTCTTTTTCGGAAACAGCAGTTTACAAATCACTGATGCAGGCATTACAGGATCTCAAACAAATACAACCATTCAGGTTACTAACACGGATAATACAGACTTTAGCATTAGTGAGCAGGTCGATTTTTCTAGCTTGACGGGAGCTACTTTAGGCAGCGCGATTTTAAACGTAACAAATACAGCAACTGTCTCCGGTTCTGATTCTGGAATGTCCCCCAGTGGCGTTAATATTCAAATTGCTGTATCTAGACCATTTACAGTGTTGTCTGGAGGAGAACTGAAAGCGGATAATATAGGAGTGGACAATAGCACTGGTTCGGGAAACAATAACATATCGAATGTTTCATATTATCAGATGGAGTTTGATGACTCTTTGACGGTTGGAGATGACGTTACGATATCGTACTCAAATAGTGGAACGAACACAAGCTCAGGATCGTCAACTTATGTTGCTCTTTGTGAAGAAGGGCTATTTACCCTTTCCGGCCCATTTCTTGCCGGGAATAATTTAAATTTTACAGCTTCAAATATCGGTATCGATAGCAGTACAGGAACAGGTAACAATCGAACGGCAACTCTAGCGGATAGTCATATTCTGTGTGATGATTCTTTCACCGTCGGTAACAATGCCACAATAACTATCACGAATAGCGGAACTTTTACAGGAACGAACTCCTCATCATCAAATAGTGTGGGTTATCAAAGCGACATGTTGTTCTATCTTAGAGGCGCGTTTCAGGCCGGAGATGGGTTGGTAATAACAGCAGCAAATAGTGGAGTTGATAGCAGTATTGGCGTAGGAGGCAATCAGGTAGGATATAGCAATAATACTCAAATGCAATTTAATGATGCATTTACTGTTGGCAATAATGCCACTATGTCGATAGGTAATAGTGGTACATATACCGGTTCAAATAGTACGAACAGCAGCGATATCGGTTATGCAGGTAATCCTCAACTTTCTATTAATGGTCCGTTTCAAGCAGGAAATTCTTTAGTTATAACAGCAATAAATACAGGGACCGATAATGGAAGCGGCGTCGGAGTCAACGTTGGTTATATTGATGACCCTCAGGTTGAGTTCAATAATTCATGTACAATAGGTAATAATGCAGCTATCACAATTTCAAATAGTGGCAGTAGTTCAACCTCTGCAGCAAGTTTTGTGGGTTTTGTTTCCGGTGATCAGTTAGCTGTTGGGACGTTCAGCTCTGGTGAAAATTTAACAATCACTGTTACAAATGACGGGATAAATACAGGAAATGAGTCTTCCCACGTTGGTTATATATCAGGTTCGCAGATCAACTTCTATGACACCTGTTCTTTACAAAATAATACATTGTTGTCGGTAGCAAATAATGGTGTTGGCGTTATCGAAGGGCCTCAAATGTATTTTGAAAATGGATTTTCTCTCACGGGTAAAGCAACCTTTCAAGCAACCAACGAAGGGACTGTAGGACAAGGGCAAGGTATTAACATTGCTGCCGGTACAGGAGGCGACGTTAATATTATTTTAAGGAATAACTCTCTTTATGTAAGTGGTCTGGAATCAACATTTACCATTGGCGCGCTTAATGGAGATGCTGCAAGCTCTGTTCTATGTAGTCCGGAATTGATCATCGACACGGATTCTGGGGTTGATGCCAATTTTGCTGGAAGTATTCAGAATTTTGGTTTAGGCGTTTCTACTCTAGTTAAATCCGGTCCTGGAGTTCAAACATTATCGGGGTCTAATACCTTTACAGGGCTGACATCCGTTGATGCGGGCACACTTATTCTTACAGGATCCTTAGCAGGAGACTTGAGTGTAAATGTCGGAGGATTATTAAAAGGAACAGGTAATGTTGCGGGCAATGTTGTTAACGTTGGAAAGATAGCACCTGGGCAAAGTATTGGTACGATTTATTTCTTATCTGACTTTACAAATAATAACGGCGAATATGATGTAGAAGTAAACGGTGCCGGGGAAAGTGATCTAATCAGTGTAACTGGGGAAGCTATTTTAAATGGGGGGCTTGTCAATGTCAGTTCTGTCGATGGCACCTACAGATTTCAAGATAGATACACGATTGTTGAGGCTGGAAGTGTCGTAGGAACTTATTCAGGAGCAACAGCTGTATCGGCGCTCATCCAGCCCTTCGTTACATATGATCCACAACACGTTTATTTAGAGCTTAGGACTGTTATTGAACGTGCGGCTGCAAATTGTAACCAGTTAGCCATAGCGCTCCAGCTTGACGGAATCTTAAATCCCAGCGTCGATCAGTCTCTTCTTTTAAGTCAAATAACAGATCTTTCTATAGATGATGCGCGTGAAGCTTTAGACGCCTTATCGGGATATCAACATGCTGATGAGAGTATTTCCACACAAATGATCAATCGGCAATTTATCCGAAGACTTTATGATCCTGTTAGATCTCTTGTAACAAATGACGACTATTGTTGCGCCCCTTCTGACGATTTTGGGGTTTGGTTAGACGTTGGGGGGTCTTTCACGCAAGTTCAAAGCAACAGCGATGCCCCAGGATTCAATATGAATGGTTACGATGTTACGGGAGGTGTTCAAAAAACTTTTTGTCATGATTGGACTGTCGGTATTGCAGGATCGTATGAACAAGATCATCTTGATTTTAAGAAATCAGGGGGTACGGAACATTGTGACACTTGGTTTGCGGGACTTTACGGTTTATACCGCCCGTCTTATTTCTATGGGTTAGTGGATTTTGTCTATGGTAATAGCTCTAATAAACTCAACAGGAAAATAAATGTTGGAACGTTGCATTATCATGCGAAGAGTACTCCTACGGTTACCCAGTATACTTTTTATGGGGAAGTAGGCGTTGATTATAATATCTGTAATATTCTTATTCAACCATTTGCAGGTATAGAAGCAGGAGCATATAGAAGGGCTCATGTGAAAGAAAGTGATGCTAATGTTTGGGCTCTTGCTGTACAAAGTAGAAATCGTACTTTAGCAACCACGCGTCTTGGTTTGCATATCACAACCGATAGTTATTTCCAAGAATGCCTTGCCGTTAGTTTGGATATAGCTTGGAATAAGTTGCTCTCTAGTTCTAAAAATAAAGTTGGAGAGCACTTTACGCAGTTTGGTTCCCATTTTGAAATTGATGGTGTTAAGTCTGGGACGAATAGTATAGACTACGCCTTGACTATTTCATCTCCTCTTGGTTGTAATTTTAGTGGTTATTTAGAAGGATCGGGAGAATCCTGGAGTCATGCGAACATATTCAACATTTTAGCTGGATTTGAATTTTGTTGGTAACTCTGCTTTATACGATGAGTTATACCATCAGAATATTATAACGAACGTGATTCGCAATTTGGCTCTCTAGAAAAATAAATCTTTGAATCACGTTCGGTATACGTTTAGTTAGAGTCTTGCTTGTTGTTGATTATCAATGTGTTGGAGAGTAATTCTGCTAACCATTTTTCATATTCATTAGATGTCCAACCCTGTTCTACTACGAACATACGGTACAAATCTCGTCCGGTAAAAGCCCATAGAATATCTCTAGCTTTTGTTGCTGTCAGTCCCTTGGCGAGGGATTTTTCTTTTACCATCGCTTTTATAGTCACTTCTTGCCGATTGTAACGGCGCATTTCTTTTTCTTTTTCAAGCTCTTTGAATTCAGGGGCTAAAACCGCAGCGCCTCGAAACACATCCATTTGAACTCTCTCTGCATCGTACATTTGACGTGCGATTTTAGCAGAAATAGAGAGACGCTTTTTTGGCGATTTTTCCTGTTTACTTCTTTCTACAAGGTTATTGAATTGATCTGTAGGGAGGGTTTCATCCATTAAAGCGCGAAGAACACCGCGCTTAGATTGAAAAAGCGAGTAAATAGTTGGTATTGAAACATCCGCTGCTTGGGCTATCTTCTCAATAGTTACACACTCAAACCCCTCGGATTCAAAAAGAGTTTTCGCAGAGGCAAGTATACGGGTTTTGGTGTGCGCCGCTTGTGTATTCCTTGTGATTGACTTGTAAGGTCTTTTTTTTATTTCCGTCATATTGGATGTAGCTCACTATAATTAATGTTGACATAATGAATATAGTATGCTATAGTCAATTTTGATTGTCAAAAGAAACGTAAAGGAGGATATCATGACAGCTACAAAAGCTATAGGAGTCGCTTATTACACGGCACTTGGAGAAAAAGACATCGCCTTAGTGGCGAAATATTTGCATCCTGAGATTCAATTTACCGATCCCCAGGAGAAAGTGATTGGCAAAGAAGCTGTTCTTAAAGCTGCAAAAGGATTCACGGGTATTTTTAAGACATTAACAATTCGAGCAAAATTTGGTTCAGAAGATCAAGCGATGATTGTATATGAGGTAGAAATTCCAGGCCTTACCAAAAAATTGCATGCGGCTTCTTTACTGAGTTTTCGTGAAGGACTTATCTCACAGATTGAGCTTTTTTACGATTCTAAAGGTTTGAAATAGTTTTTTTTGCCACTAATTTTTGATGTTTCGTTGTTGTACTGCAGAAAGAAGTGATTGAGTGACATTGCGGTTATTTATAACCATTTGTCTATATTCATCAGGAATGCTTCTTTTTAATAGAGTGTCGTAAGCTTCTAAAGCTTCCTCATATCGCTCTATTGCAGAGGCACTATTTGCAAAAGTAAATAATAATAAATAGTTGTAAACTAAGGTGTCGGTAAATCCGATATCCGTTGGAGGCGGTAAGGATAGGGCAAATTTTGATAAGGCATATCCAAAGATGAAGTTGCGGTTTCGTGTATAATAATAAGCCATTTTATAAATCGGCTCGGCGCGGTTATTATTCAGATTAAAAGCGCTGAAGTAGCTTGTCATGAAGACATCAAGAGGTTTCCCGAGAAATTCCTGAAGCTGTCCCATCATGTAGTAAGACCAAAAAACTTCATAATCGGACTCATTGGATTGCATCTTTGTTCTCGCTTCATATGCCTCTAAGGCAAGCTCCAACTCATTTGCGTTGACATAGCATTGGGCCAAATAGAACATATAACGGGCGTTATTAGGTTCATCTTTAAGAGCCTCTTTGAGCGTATCGGCATCTTTTAAGTGTTTGTTTGGATCTTTTGTGCGGCATCCATCATTGGCTGTTGCCATGTTAACGATCCCTTCCATCAGACCGAAAGTTTTTGCTTCTTTGCAGTCGATGGCTTCATGCAAAACGCCTTTCCATTTCCAGTTTATATGATTATTCACCATAAATGTGCGGTGAACGTCACCATTTTCCATGCGAATAGTAATGAAGTAACTATCAAGGACTAAATCTGGCATAGAAAAATTGTCTGCGTACTGAAGAGCTTCATCGGCATCTATGAAAAGGACGTAATCTGCTTTATTTTTAGCGAGTTCTAAAGCTTCATTTCGGTTGTGGGCAAAATTCTTCCAGGGGCGTTCGTATAGCTCTCCAGGAATATCTTTCATGAATGTTTTAATGATTTCTTGTGTTCCATCGGTAGATCCAGTATCGACAATGACCCATGTATCTATGAAAGGTAGCACTGATTTCAGTGCTCGCATGATCACATTTTTTTCGTTTTTAACGATCATGTTCAGGCAAACAGTTTTTTTTTTTTCTGGATCGACAGAAAAAGCAAAAGTTGCCGTACAGCAGGTTATTAGAATGATAAATATTGTTTTCATGTTTTTCCTAAACTCGACTTTGTACATTTTTTTAGTTCATCTTCCGAGAGAGGCTTTCTCCAGCTAAATAAATTTCTCGGAGGGACAAAAAATGCCCATCTATCAAAATTTATTACGCTGGAGTTTGCCTCTCTCTGGAATCTGAACCAAAAAAATGTGCAAAGTCGAGTAAAAAACAGTATAGAAAAGAATGGAATATTGGTAAAATAAGAAATACCGAACGTGACTCAAAAGTTGGGAGAGTATTTTTATGCGTATGTCTTTACTTCTTTTTTTTCTATTGCCTTTTGTCACAGCGGTGATCTCAAGCTTTGCTGTTGCCTTTTGTCTTTGGTTATTTGTATCGATGAAAAAAGGGTTTTTCCAAAAGAAGTTTGAGGAAAGCTCTCTTGTTCAACAGGGAGAAGAACTGATTAATCGACGTCTTGATGCTGTAATTATTGCGTTTAAGGAGCAAATTCCAATCGTGACAATGTTTTTAAGTCAATCGAAGGAGGAAGCTCTGAAAGAATGTGCTAAAAAAGAATTGTACCGTTTGATTCCTGAGTGTCAACAATTTATCGTTCCTGTATTTGGGAGAGCCTTACTGACTCAATGCAAGTTCCAAATCGTAGGCACAGCTTTTCTTGTCGGCTTGGTGTTAGGAGTGATAGAATCACTTGTCTTATTCTTTTTATCTTGAAACCCGACTTGCCCCCTAAATCCTGCAACAGGATATTTTGCAAAGCAAAAGAGCAGATGAAAATCAGCAATTTCATTAAAAAACACCTTCTTAAAAGTTTACGAGGAATTGAAGAAAAATTGTCAATTTTTGTCACGCGCGAATTTGGCTGCACTTGCCAATCTGCTCTGTAAAAGCGGAAATTTTACTTTCGTCATTCATCAGGCATCTTGACAAGTTCGCCTAAATTCACGCGTGATTTAGGGGCGCAAGTCGGGTTTGAACTGCCGTTTTTAGGATAATTCAGGAATTATCGCTTTTCGGGGTTGTTTTGATCGGATATAGTATCGATGCCCCAACAGAAATCCCTAAAGCTATAACGATGAACCCCAAAGCGATTCCTATCGGAATATCGATATATGTTGCTAACAACATTTTTAGTCCGATAAAGGCTAAAATCGAGGCTAAGCCATATTTAAGAAAGTGAAATAAAGACATGACTCCAGAAAGTGCGAAGTAAAGCGAGCGAAGCCCCATGATCGCGAAAATATTTGATGTATAAATAATGAAAGGATCTAGAGTAATAGCCATAATCGCAGGAATCGAATCAATGGCAAAAATGATGTCGGTAGTTTCCAGAACGAGAAGCGTAATAAATAGTGGTGTCGCATAACGTATCCCATCCCTTTTGGTAAAGAAATTGTCGTTATCGTAGTTCTGCGATACTGGAATGAACCTCTTTAATAGTTTGATTGCATAGTTGTTTTCCGGATCGATTTTTTTTTCTCTTGGATAAACCATATGGATTGAGGCATATATCAGAAAGGCTCCAAAAAGATAAAGAATCCAGTGAAAAGAATCGACAAGGGCGATACCAAAGAAAATAAAGAAAGCCCTCATTATAAGAGCTCCAAGGATACCCCAGAAAAGGACTTTGTGTTGATATTTCTTTGGTGTTTGGAAATAGTCGAAGATCAGTAAAAATACAAAAAGATTATCAATACTCAATGATTTCTCGATAAGATATCCCGTTAGGAAATTCACCCCTTTTTCTTTCCCGAGATATATCCAAATACCGATATTAAAAATGAAGGCGAGAAAAATCCATAAAGAGCTTGTCAGTAAGGCTGCTTTAACAGAGATAACTTCACTTTTTTTATGAAGGACAAAGAGGTCTAAAATAAGCATGAAGACAACAAAGATATTGAAGAAAAACCATGTCCAAATTGATATGTTGGAAATTTCATTCATGAACATTATCCTCGAATGACGGTTCGTAGGTTGCCAACTGTCTCATTTTTAAAGGTGTGAGAATTTTTGTGTATTGGAGGGTTGTCTCATCAGGAATGGTGCCTTTCAAAATAACAGCAAGACGTCGTTTGTTCTCCTTTCCTAACATTAAATGGATATTTTTAATGCATCCTTCGTAGGAAAGTTCCTCAAAAGCCTTGATTCTCTGGTTAATCCTATCGAAATCACCATGATAAGAGAATGCTAATTTGTAAAGTAGAGAACTCATATCAACAGTATTTTGTGGTGGTTGCTTTAAAGATGTAAGCAGCGCGGCTTTGATATTATTGAAATGTTCTTCAGATAATTCTCCCTTACCTATTTCTTGCGAAAAACTTTCTAGAAATTCTTCAAAGCGAGCAAGAAGATCACGACCATCGTGAGTGTTGGATTGAACAGCAAAAGTATTGAAAAGATGTTGTTCTAGATCGTCAGACTGAGTAAAGACAATATAGCCTGTTTGTTGTTTTGTCCTTAAGGTTGCGAAAAAGGGGCCTTTGATTGCCTGCATGAGAATTTGTTGCGAGGCTCGCATATCGAAACTAAACTCTCCGAGTTCTATAGTTAAAATAAGAGCATTTCCTTGCACCTTAGACTTTGTTTCGACGAAAAATGGACCATTGTTATTGGGCAGAAGAATAACCTCTTTTTTAAGTTGTTGTTCTTTCGAGTAAGGCTTACTCGAGAGTTCTGCGAGAAGTTGGTTAATCAAATCTTTTGCTTGCGACTCTGTTGTATTGCCGTATAGTAAGCCCTCAATATAAGTGTTGTTGAATAATCCATCGACGAATGCATTTAGTCGTTCATATGTAGTTTTCCGAATCGCTGTCGCTTTTTCTTTTGAGGTCACGTAGTTTTTATAGATGATGCTTCGGAGGATTTCAAAGTCTTGAACGAGAGGCATATCGACTGAGGTGTCGAGGTATTGTCTGAGTAATGCATCTTTGTGAGTTTTAAATTTCTGAGTTTGAGGCTTCAGTTGTTTAAGAGCTTTAACCAAGTCTAAAAACAATTCGTCAGCTTTATCACTATAGCCATTGATTGATAATGAAAACCCGTTATCTGTTCGTTGTAAATCGAAGTTAAGTCCGGCTATTGCCGCTGGATAAGTATAGTCGCTTAGGGCTTCTGTTGCATATTTAACAAATAAGTCTCCTAAAACAATAGTTTCGGGTAATCGGACATCCACTGCCGGAGTTTTGATTTCGAAAGACCAGCTGATTGTAGGAACAGAGTAGAATGAATCTTTGGAGAAGTATATTTTTCCAGAATCATCATTGAGGATGAGTTCTGGGTGTGGTATAGAAAAATATTTACCCGTATCTGTTTTTTTTGTATCGCTGACGGAAATAGCTTCAGGGATATAGGGGTTTGGTTCTGGGAGGTCGATTTGAGGATTTTGTCCCGCATTTTTCCATGCTTTCATCGTTTCTTCAGGAACCGGTTTTATCGTATAGGTGACACCTAACCACGGCTCTTTTGATTCGTGAGAGATCCCTGTGAGGGATTTTGGAGCGATTAAGTCAAAAACACCATTTTCTGGTGTTAGATATGTTAACATCTCCTCAACCCCTTTTGGGTCGAATTGTTGGGTAATAGCTGTTTTTTCAGGGTAGGTCGATATCTCTTCTCTAGGGAGACTCATAGCTTCTTTTAAAATATGTGAAAAGGCATCTTCTCTTTCTTGATATTGGTAGTTGAGAACAGACATTGTATGCATTTCATCGAAAAAATATTTTGGGATCTTCTTTGAACGCAGTCTTGTGATTGCTTCGAAACATCTTAAGATAACAGTATCGACATTTTTGACTCCGGCATCTGTCAGATTTATTTGAACGAAAAATTCGAAGTTTGTTCCTCCGATTTTTTCACCTCCAGATTGGATTCCATCAGCAAGTTTTTCTCTTTTGAGTTCAGCTAGAAGACTCTTTTTTCCTTCGTGACCTAAAACAAAGCTGATAATATCTTGAGGTTTTGTATCCAACATGTCGGCAAATTTCGAAGGAAGTTCCCAGATGATCGTTAGTTGGCGGATATTTTTAATTGGCTCGATGTAGATGAAATGTCCTTTAACAGACTCAGAGAGGAGAGGTTCTCCGATATTAATTGGAGGTAGGTTTGTGTTGGGAATAGATGAAAAATCATTGACAATGAGTGTTTGAATTTGATCTATCGGAAGGTTGGAGATCACTTCTAAGCGCATTCTATTTCCGCTATAGTGGTTTTTGTGCCACTCTTTTAGGGTCTCTTGCGATACTTTGATTAACGAATCTTTGTTCCCCATGCTGAATGCATGATTAGGGTGGGAGGTATTGGATAGCTCTTTATGCACGTAGTATTCGCGCATATCATCATTTTGGATGTTTTTTGAGTATTCCTGATCGATCGCATGCAATTCTCGATCAACGCCCGAAGGGTTAAATAAAGGTTCGATAAAAAAACTTGAGAAACGTTCTAGAGCCTCAGGAAGAGCCTTGTTATCCACTGTGAAGACGTATCCTGTAAAATCATTTCCTGTGAAAGCATTGGACTGTCCTCCATGCTCTGAAATGAATCTGTCATATTCTGATTCTGTTGGGTATTTTTTTGTTCCCATGAACAGCATGTGTTCTAGAAAATGTGCTATGCCTGGGTATTTTTGAGGATCCTCCCAGCTTCCTGTCATCACGACTAAGGCTCCTGAGGATTTATCCACGTCGGGATCGGATATTAAATACGCCTGCAATCCATTGTTAAGTTGTAATTTAAGTGTTTCCCTGTTTTTGAATGCAGGAGTAAGAATAGGTAGAGACGCTTTATTTTCGATGACATCGGCTGAGGGGACAGCGATTGCGAAACATGGGATCCATGAAACCACGAGTATTGATATGATTTTTTTTAACATCAGCAAAAGATCCTTTCGTTTTCTTGATAAAGAATGATATAACATCTTCTGAATAAAAAAAGAGAGGGTTACTTATGAAAATTGCGAGATGGATCTGTTTTAGCATGTTATTTCTTGTGTTCTCCGAAGTTGTTGCAGATAAAAGTGCAGAGGAAGCATTTAGCGAAATATACGAGCATCGTGTCTGGGGGGTGGGGCCTGAAGGCTTAGGGTCTTCTGGAGGCGGATCGATTCTCAAAACAACGGTTGTTTACCGTAAGTTTCTACAGAATTTTTTATCTGACTATAACGTAGAATCGGTCGTTGATTTGGGATGTGGTGATTGGGAATTTTCCCGAGTGATGAATTGGAATGGAATCGATTATTTCGGGTATGATGTAGTTCCTCAATTGGTGATAAAAAATCAAAACAAGTATGGGGCTCCAAATATCCAATTTTTTCAAGGAGATGCGATTCATACGGATCTTCCCCCGGCTGATTTATTAATTTGCAAAGACGTCCTTCAACATCTCCCCCATGAAGATATTATAGCTTTGGTCGCGCAACTGCATAAATTTAAATATTGCCTGATTACTAATGATATTGGTACGAATCAATCGACTTCTAGAGGAGGGTATCGCGGGTTGGATCTCACATTGCCGCCATTTTCTTTGAAAGGGGTTAAAATATTAACCTATCCTTCCGAAGGGCAGTTGAAGCAAGTGCTATTGATTACTCAAGGAGAAATGTAATGAGATATCTTATTACCGGATTTTTCTTGTTTTTTTGTTCTTCTACAGCAAACAGTTATGTTAACTACGCATTCTCTCATGATCCGATTGATATTGTGATTCCTTGCGCTGAAAAAGACATTCCATTACTGGATCTGTGTATTGAAGGTATAGAAAAAAATGTAGAGAATTTGGGTCGTATAATTCTCGTTTCTAAGGAACCTTATACGGATAAAGCAGAATGGTTTAATGAAGAGCTGTATCCGTTTACTAAATTTGATCTAGGTTTGGCAATTTATAACCAGGACGAGGAAAAAGCTGAAGAATTTGCCTTGAAGTGTCCTAGAGTGGGATGGGTGTATCAGCAATTTTTAAAGTTATACGCTCCTTTTGTTATCCCCAATATTTCTTCAAACGTATTGATTGTGGATGCCGATGTTATTTTTTATCGTTCGGTGAAGTTTACTGGAAAAGGGGGTGCTGGCTTATATAATGTGGGTGACGAGTATCATGAGCCTTATTTTAAGCATATGCATCAATTGCTTCCAGAGTTGAATAAGGTATTTCCTGAGTATTCCGGGATATGCCATCACATGTTATTTCAACGGGTTGTATTGGAAGATCTTTTTTCTATGATTGAGACAAGGCACGGTGTTCCCGCTTGGCAAGCAATATGCCAGTGTATAGACCAAAGAGAGATCCTTAGGTCTTCTTTTTCAGAGTATGAGATTTATTTTAATTTCGTTTTCTCTCAAACAAGACAAGTGAAAGTCCGTCCTCTTAAATGGTTGAATGCAGCTGATATTTCCCCCAAAAAAAGGGCTTACCATAAATCTTCAGGTTTCGATTACGTTGCTTATCATGCTTATTTGAGGTAATCCTAGAAACGGCAATTGAAATGGGGCCAGCGTCGATAGCCCATTTCAAACCGGACTTGCACCCTAAATTCTG
This sequence comes from Parachlamydiaceae bacterium, assembly GCA_037143085.1. GTDB lineage: Bacteria > Chlamydiota > Chlamydiia > Chlamydiales > Parachlamydiaceae > JBAWVE01. The sequence goes on from JBAWZJ010000010.1 coordinate 12,453, forward strand.
CACAGTCTGTTTAGAACCACCGATCTGACATGTCTTGCCAAAGGCAGGCCTTTGGCTGTATCACAAGCCGTGCCATCTCAGTGATTCTAAAGCGGTCTGTTCCTGGATTTAGGGGGCATGTCGGGTTTCAATTACCGTTTCGAGGATAATCAGATCCGGATCCAGTGTTGCAAGGTGGAGCGCCCTAAAATCCTAGAGCTGTGGAGTTGAAGATGTTTAATACTTTCAGTGGTATTTGGGGCTGCTTTAGCGGCATCTTCAATGAATAAAGATCCATGCGGAAGAAGGATGGAAGATCCCATATCGATCAGATGGTCTAAAAGAGTCACCACTTCTGTGCTGAAGGATACTTTTACCCCATTTTTATTGATGAACGATTCGTAAGGTGGGTCGGCATAGATAATATTAAATTCTTTTTTCTTTTTGTTAAGATCTTGCAATGCGTCAAAGACGTCTTTGTAAATAACTTCTGTTGCCTTTCCGACTTCAAAGGCTTGAATGTTGTTTTGTATGCAACGAATACTCTCTCGATCATTGTCAACAAATGTGACTTTTGCTGCTCCTTGGCTTAATGCTTCAAGCCCCATGGCGCCTGATCCTGCAAAAAGGTCAAGAAGATTGGCTCCATCGACATCTCCTTGGCAAATGTTGAAAAGAGCTTGACGTAGCCTTCCTGAAGTAGGCCTTGTTTTCAGACCTTTTGGAGAAGTAACTGTTTTTCCTTTGTAGATACCTGATAAAATGTGCATGTTAGGGTGATTGAGGATTTGATTTTTGTATTTGGTATAATTGCAGTCCCATGATTTTCCACTGTCCATTTTCTTGGACAAGGTCATATTCAACGGGAATCACGGACTCGTTAGTGGCTATGAGATCTCCTTGGAAAATAGCGATATTCCCATCGACATAGAATGAATGATATTGAAATAACTTATTGGATGAGAGAGGCATAATAGCCGCAGCTAGTGATTTAAGATCTGCTAGTGATGTCCCTTGGCGAAATTGTGTAGACGTATATAAGTTATAAGCATCTTCTAATTTATCCGCTCGGATAGCAATTAAAAAATCATTAATGATTTTGAGTAGCTCTTTTTTATTTGGATGGACAGCGATTTGCTCTGTCCCACTGATTTGAGAAGTGTACATGGCGACAACAGCGATAGGGACCGTAAGTAGCGTTAGTGCTATTGTCGTATTTGAAAATATTGGAAATTTCATGGTTAAGCCCCCTCATAGGATCCATAATATTTGATCAAACTTTCGGCTTTGCTGTAGTGTGCTTTTTTTAACTCTTCATAAACACGCAGTCCTTTTGCGTTCAACCCTTGTTGAAAGTAGAGAACGCCGAGCTTATACAAATTGTCTTTGTCCGTAGGTAGAAGCCTTTGGATGGTTTCATATTCTTTGATCTCTTCCATAGGCATCTGTAGGTCATGGTAGCTATAGGCTAACTGGCTGTGGACCCATGGGTCATCAGGAGCATATTCGCTGAGGATTTTGAATTCTTCTATTGCTCGTTCTGCAGTAAAACGGAATTTTTCGTCGAAACTTTTATCAAATTTTTTCTCAGGGATCCATCTTTCCTCATCGTATCCCTCGAGTTTTCTGGGATCGACGTATAACCCGGAGAGCATTACATAAGCGTTTGCCAGGGCGGCGTGCGCTTCGAGGCTTGTTGGATGGCTTTTTACAAATTTGATTTGTTCATTCACAGCTTCGTTAAGTAGTCTTTCTTTCATTAGGTGGATATCTTCCCAGTGAATGGCGCAGCTTAGGCGTTCCATTAAAGGGACGAGGAATGAGAACCATGAAGGAGGGATATAGTAGTTGTACTCTTTTGAATGTAATTTGTTGGCAAGTTTGCAGCAGGCACTAGCTAAGGCGTTGTGGTAGTCTGCAGACCCTTCATCACAATTGATGAGGCTTTTACATAGGTTTAAGTATCTTTCTTTAATCGAGGATAGTTGTTCCGGTTTTTTTGTCTGGAAATAGATCCGGAGGGTGAAATAAGCAAAAAATGTAAAAAACAGGACAGATAGGCTTAATGCTAATACGAGAGAGTGAGCCAAAACTGCGAATGAAGTAGCTAGGGTGATTATTTCAGCTGTGCATAGGCAAATAAAGAATAGATCGAATGCAGCGTGACGCTTCATAACCCTATCAAACTCAATGAGGACAGGATCAAACATTTTGTTTAAGCTATCTTGCTGGGGATTGACCCTACTTGTGTTAATTGCCTGATGTTCTAAGAAGGGAAATGTTGTCATAAAACCTATCTTAATTAAATGGGTTGATTTAAGACAAATGATTCTGCTAGTCTCGGCTTGATTCTATCTTCTGACTTTGTACATTTTTTTGATTTATCTTCCGAGACAGGCTTTCTCCAGCTAAATCAATTTCTCGGAAGGGAAAAAAATGCCCTCCGTCGAAATGTATGACGTTGGAGTTTGCCTCTCTCTCTGGAATCTGAACCAGAAAAATGTGCAAAGTAGAGATATTAAAAAGGTCTTACTATGACAATAAAAGAAATAAAAAATATAAAAAAGCCGCGAAGGATCCTTCTAAAACTTTCAGGGGAATCTCTTACAGGAGGAAACTCGTTCGGGATTGATGCTGGGGCTTGTCGATTGCTTACTAAAGGAATAAAGACCCTTCGTGATACCGGTGTAGAAATAGGCATCGTTATTGGAGGAGGCAACATTTTTCGAGGAAAGAATTTAGAGTCTATAGGGATAGCCCGTTCACCTGCAGATCTTATGGGAATGTTGGCCACGCTGATTAATGGAACGGCACTGCAAGCTTCTCTAGAAAATGAAGGTTGTCGTGCAAAAGTATTTACTGCATTGGAGTGTCCAAAAGTGGCAGAGAGCTATACTTGGCGAGCCGCTACTCAGGCATTGGGAGAAGGTTTTGTGGCTATTTTTGTTGGGGGGACGGGAAACCCTTATTTTACAACGGATACAGCAGCGGCTTTAAGGGCAGCAGAAATTCAAGCGGATATTTTTTTAAAGGCAACGAAGGTTGATGGTGTTTATTCGAAAGATCCGTTAAAGCATAAAGATGCTATTCGATATAGATCCTTGAGCTATGAACAGGTACTTGAAGAGAAGCTTGAGATTATGGATGCTACAGCGGTGACGTTATGCCGCGACAATAAGATTCCAATTTTAGTTTTTGATATGAAAAATTTACAACCGGATACCATTTCCGGATTGCTTTCCCAGCAGGATTTAGGGACTTACATAAAGGAGACACCATGAGCGTTACAGATCAAACAAAAGCAAAAATGATAGCAGCTTTAGAGCATTTGAAAAATGAGCTAAAGAGTATTCGTACAGGTAGGGCTAATCCGTCAATGCTTGATGGGGTTACCGTGGATATTTACGGAACATCGATGAGGCTAAAAGAGTTGGCATCAGTCAATGCGCCGGAAGCGCGGATGCTTTTGATTACTCCATTTGACAGTAAGAATTTAGGGTTGATTTCGAAAGGTATAGAGAAAGCTAATATTGGTATTATGCCGATTATTGACGGTAATCTCATAAGGATCAAAATACCGCAGATGGATGAAAATATGCGTAAAGAAATGGCAAAACTTTGCCATAAAAAAAGGGAAGAAGCGAAGGTTAGCATTCGAAATATTCGCCGTGATTCGAATGAAGCCGCTCGGAAGATGAAAACGAATGGAGATATCGCTGAGGATATAATGAAGAAGCTAGAAAAGGAAATTCAGGACCTTACGGATAAGTCGTGTAGAGAGGCTGATGAGATCTCGGAAAAGAAAGAAAAAGAGGTTTCTACGATTTAATCTTGCGAAAAATTCTCGATCCGTGTACGATAGTCGTTTTGAATCGAGCGCCTTATAAGCAATGCAGCGATTAAATTCTCTGGTTGCTTTATCTGGCCCCATCGTCTAGTCTGGTCTAGGACACCGGATTTTCATTCCGATAACAGGGGTTCGAATCCCCTTGGGGTCATTAGAGTCTTTAGCTCAGTCGGTAGAGCACCTCACTTTTAATGAGGGGGTCGTTGGTTCGAGTCCAACAAGACTCACTTTTTTAAGTTCTCAGGCTTGAAAAAGTTGAATCCGTTTTAATTTCAATTTAAATTTTCATTTAAAAAACAATCCGTGATGCAAAAGCGGTGTGTTGAAAAACAATCCATCTAATTCTTCCAATAGTCAATCCTTTAGAAGCTCAATATTGTGCAAATGAATTGTTTTAATATCCCTAAATTTGGATGATAGAATTTTGGAGTGATGACAGAGAGAGAAGAAATTCAAGTATGATTGTTTTTTAACTCACCTTACGCAAACCGAGCGACATTTGGGCTGAAGCGAAAGCTCTC
>JBAWZJ010000011.1:0-16691 GCA_037143085.1 Parachlamydiaceae bacterium
AGCAATAGCTTCGGGAATATACGTCATGCCATCGTCAGCTTTCCCTTTCCGCGCAATAAATAGGTTGCCCGGAGCTGCCAGCTTCGAGTTAGAACAAATCCCTGAAATCATTATGTCTTTAGATCCGTGAATCTGCTTAAAAGGAATCTTCTTTAATAATTCTTTGAGTTTCATAAGATTAATGACTATTCCACTTTTCGTATTTTTCTTGCAATTTCCTTAGTTCAGGTATCCAATCGGCTAACTTTGCATCATAGCGAGGATCTCCCGAAGGATATCCGTGAGGGTCATCTGAAGGAATCCCTAAATATTCTAGCGAGCGCCTAGAAATTTCGCGAAAGACGGGCGCAGAACAAAAACCTCCCATATGCTTTCTTCCTTGTCCTGGTTCATAACCATATTCGGGTTCATCCATAGCAACTATCAACACAAAAGCTGGACTGTTAGCCGGCACAATACCAACGAATGATGCGCAAACAAAGTGGGGATCATAAGCTCCCTTGACCACCTTGTCGGCCGTACCCGTCTTCCCTGATTCGGAATATCCTTGAACATCTGCCCTTGAGGCTGTTCCCCCAACCTTTGTTGTGTACTTCATCGCTTTTAAAATGCGTTCAACGCTCTCTTTCGAAATCACTCGCCGAAATTTTTTCTTATAATCTTCGAATGAGTTATCGACGATCACTTCTTGTGTGCCATCTTGGGATGTTTTAACGATTTTTTTCACTAAGGTCGGTTTGACAAAATATCCCCCGTTGGCAAATATGGCATAGGCTCTTAAGATTTGAAGGCTATTTGTCTGGATGTTATGTCCCATCGCTAATGAATAAGGCGTCGCTGCAGACCATTCTAACTGACCGTTAGGATGCTTTTTACCCGGTGTTGGCAATACCCCCGGACTCTCAGAGGGAAGCTCAATACCCGTCCTTTGCCCCAAACCAAAATCTTCGTATAGGGTCTTTCGATACCAATCAACCCCAAGAAGTTGAATGACCTTTTCCATCAAGCGCGCAACATAAATATTAGACGATTTTTGAATTGCCATTTCCATATCCAGATAGCTATGAAAGTGGGTGTCTTTCAGGGGTTTTTTCCTTCCTGGAAAATGTGGATTGGATGTTGCCATCATCACATCTGGATCAAATAGCGGCGCCGCCCCTTTTTTAACGAGCTCTTCATTTGCTTTTAAAGCCACAGCAATGGTTATTGGCTTCATAATCGAGCCTGGTTCATTAGCGTCTGTTATGGCTTTAACTTTGGTGTTCTCGATTAGAGCGGGATTGTTAAAGTAATTTTGATAATCTTCAAGGTCAAAAAATGGATATTGAGCTAAGGCAAGGATTGCTCCCGTATACGGATCCATCATTACGGCCCATCCGTTTTTCGCTTTTGCCTTTTTCACCCCTTTAGCAAGCTCTTCTTCAGCGATAGTTTGGAGATAATGATTAATTGTCAGATAAACGTCCGCTCCGTTCTGAGGTACAGAGATCACGTCGCCCGTCTCCAGAGCATTTCGAGGAGAACGCATGAGACGGCTCTTACCTAATTTCCCCTTAAGGTACTGGTTGAAATAAAGTTCTAGTCCCCCTGTAGGAACAGCCTGAGATGTCTTTTCATCCTTGATTTTCTGAATTGTGTGCAACACCTGTCCAAGGAGAGGACCAAAGGGGTAGGAACGTTGATAGTCGCTTACAAAGAACAACGCATTACGAGGAATCTTTTTCTTGCGTGCATAGGGAGTCCACCAAGCGAGCAACTCATCATAACTTTTTTTATCCAGCCACATCGCTAGTTTACGGCTTCTGCTTTTTTTTGATAGGTTCGACATCAACTCTTCTTGTTCCTTTCCATGAAGACCAAGTATTTGGCTGATAGAGTCTGCTACCTCTGTTCGATACTCACTAGGAATAGACTTTGCATCGGCATACAAGTGAAATTTCTCAACATCGATAACGAAGCTTGTTTCCGTTTCCGGATCTCCCTTTTTAACCGACGTATTTGAAATAAATTTCCCTCGCCGAAATGGCTCTTTGACAATGAAGTAATGCTGTTTGTCCCCAATTTTCGTCCAGTACTCCCCATCAATGATCTGTATCTGGTAAAACTGGGCAATTAAAACACAGAAGAGAGCGAAGATAAAGAGGGATAAAAACAATAGACGTTTATAGTCCGAGGCTGTTGTCTGTCGCTGTTTCGGATCCTTCATTTCTCTAAAAAAATCTCCTTATCTAAAAAGGAATATTTCAAATGACTAAACTCAGGCTTTTGTTTGAGCTGCATCAAATGTGAAGGACTTTTAAACCGTTCAATCTCATAAGTAAGTCTGATATTTTCCTGCTCTATCCCCTTTAATTCCTTAGCTAGGTATGGAATCGCAACACGAAGTTCAGCCAACTCATTTTGTTTTTCAATATATGCAAATAAGGTCAACCCGGCAACAGCAATACAAATAAGAATACGTATAACGGTTAAAAAAGGCCGCTTCATCCTCTTTTCTCCACGACGCGAAGTTTTGCACTGCGGCTTCTTGGGTTTCCCCTCATCTCATCATCGGTGGGCACAATCGGTTTCCTCGAGAGCAAACTGATCATTGGATCTTTATCCAAAAACATCCCTCCGATCCCCTCTGTATTCATTTTGTCACTAGCAGAAAAACGCATGAAATTCTTGACGATTCTGTCTTCTAAGCTGTGAAAGCTGATGACGCCCAAGCGTCCTCCAACTCTCAATAGGTCTACCGCTTCAGGTAAAGCTGCTTCCAACACTTCCAATTCTCTATTCACACAGATGCGGAGCGCTTGAAACACCAAAGTAGCCGGATGGATCCCTTTTTTTTGCAGATGAAATGGTATCGCCTGACGTAAAATATCCGCTAGTTCTACTGTTGTTTCTATTTTTTTCATATTTCGCGCAGCGACAATCGCCCTAGCAGCCATGCGCCAACGTTTCTCTTCTCCGTAATCACGAAAAATCCGTCCGAGATCACTTTCCGACCATGTATTCACAATTTCCGAGGCTGTTAACGACCTTGAAGGATCCATTCTCATGTCGAGTGGCCCCTCTCGCATGAAGCTGAATCCTTTTTCAGCAAAATCAAACTGCATCGACGAAACCCCTAAATCAAAGATAATACCATCGACAGCGCGAACACCTAACTGACACAGATGATGTCTAATTTCGGAGAAATTTCCGGAAACGATCTTCACCTTATTTTCCCAAGGGAACAGCCTTTCTTTGGCTATCTCTCTGGCTACAGGGTCTTGATCTATACCAATAAGAACTTCAATCTCGGGATGAGCTTCGAGAAACGCTTTTGAGTGACCTCCGGCCCCTAATGTAGCGTCGACAAAGATCTTTAGATGAACTCCATGAAAAGCATTCACTAGTTCGTTTAATAATACAGAGGTGTGGTGTGTCATTATAATTTTACTTCCAATCTAATAAGAATAGATGGATTGTACTCTCTTTTTCACAAAATACAATCTTTTTCATCAGGTTCGGTACACCTTTTCAGCTCCTGCTTCCCTAACGGAACGTCCCGTAATGCTGACAAAGAGTAGCATTGCAGCCACACACCCAAAAGCAAACAGCAACGACGTCGCCTCGGCGACAAAGCCTATCAACGCAGGACCTAGCAAAATGCCTACATAGCCAAAAGTTGTCACTACTGTTAACCCTAAACTAGAGGATGTACCAGGAATACGCCCCGCAGCACTGAAAAGAAGAGGAACAATGTTCGAAGCTCCAATACCGACTAAGAAAAAACCAACTAATTCCACATATTTCCAATGGACGCCGAGAGCTATAAACAATCCTGTTGCAGCAATAAAACCACCAAACTGAATCATCTTGACTGCGCCCCACTTTTGAGTCAGCTTATCTCCTGCCCAACGACCAATAGCCATGGCAATAGAAAAGGAGGCGTAACCTATTCCGGCAATCGCTTCATCATAATTGTCATTCACGATTAAAAATACGGCACCCCAATCCAACATAGCCCCTTCGGCTAAAAATAAAATAAAACAAAGAATCCCTAAAAAGAAAACTCTCGATCCAGGCATGGTAAACGAAGATTTTGTGGAGCTTTTTAAACCTTCATCGTCCTCATCCAAAAGATGGCGCCCTTGGAAAAATAGAATAAGAGCAATCACCCCGGACACAATAGATGCGGAACTATGGAGCTGTAATCCACTTTTAAGAAGCACACTCATAAATAAAGCCCCAACAAGTCCCCCAACACTAAAAAAGCAATGAAAACCTGACATTAAAGGAAGGCCAATACGTTTTTCGACAATAACCGACTGAGCATTGATGGCAACATTCGTCGCCCCGAGAGAAACGCCAAAAAAGAACAAAATAATCCCAAGAGAGGTGCCGTTCTGCGCCATAGCTAATAGGGGTAATAAAACAACTAACAAACAGCTGGCTCCGACGCTGACATTACGGCTCCGATATTTATGCACAAGCCAACCTGTGATCGGCATAATAAGGAGTGCTCCAATCCCAAACTCAAGAAGGAGTAACCCCAAATCGGCATCATTCAAATATAATCTATCCTTAACATAGGGGATCATCGGAGCCCAACTAGATAGGGATAGTCCGCAAATAAAAAAAACAAAACGGGTCGCACAAGCTGCTTTTTTCAATCTACAGACGTTTGCCACATTGATTGCCTGACTCATATTTCTAAGCTCGACTTTGTTCAGATTCCATAGAGAGACAAACTCCAGGGTAATAAATTTTCTCTCTTCCGAAAAATTTATTCACTCTCTCCAAAGATAAATCACGTTCGATATAAAACAAAATTTTAGAGATTCAAACAGAGACAGTCTATCAGACGGTAAAGTCGCCGTCAATTGAATCCCGTTTGGTATAAAACTTGTTGACTTTAACAAAGCAAAAGAATAAAACATTTCCCGTACCCCACTAATTTTGGAGAATAATATGTCCTTTCTGAGATATTTAGTCGCTTTGGTTTTGACAGCCGGTCTTTTCACCGCCTACGCCGCTCATGCTGATGAGCAAGATAACTCAAACTTCGAAGAAGAATTGAACGAGAGAGATTTTGATGCGCTAAGAGACTACCTCAAATCGCGCAGAGCTATCGATATCGAATCATCAACTTCTTGCTTAACAATCAGCGGAAACGTCAGAACCGAATGGCGTCATCTCAATGAAACATGCAAAGGGATGAGACTTCGCGGCCACGGCGCAACCGATGCAGCGGGAAGACCTATCTCAAGGAACGATTTCGACATCGAGTTCAACCTACGCTTCGACTATGTCTGCGGCAACACATGGGCTGTTGCACATGCTCGCTACGACAACTCTGCAGGGGTTGATGATAACAACCACCCATGCTTCCCAAATAAGGACTATGACCCGACAGCATGCTGCCTCCAACAATCAAGACAGTGTTATGGAGATCCTTCAGGCTACCACGGAAGTGGAAATTGCGATGACCTCTGCTTGAAAAAAGCATTCTTCGGATATGAGCTGTATGCTTGCGGAGATTCAAGCATGTACTTCGAACTCGGACGCCGCGGACAACTTTACGATGTGTTCGATTCGAATATACAATTCCTTAGTCGTTTTGATGGCCTTTTCTTAAAATATGAAAGCAGCTGGGAGTCGATTGCTGACTGGTACCTTCAAGCAGCAGGGTTTCTCGTCGACGAACGAGTCAACCACTTTGCTTGGGCTTCAGAAATCGGTTTTCTCAACATCTGCGATAGCGGTATTGACTTAAAGTACTCGATCATTGATTGGGAAAAGCACGGAACAAACCGCTGCTTTGTGCGCAATCCAGCCGGTTTCCGCTTCATTAACTCCCAAATTACTTCTTACTACCATCTTAACCCAGAATGGTTAGGCAAAAAAACTCAAATTTATGGAGCCTTCTTGGTTAACCATGCGGCACATGCATTAAAAGTCAGAAACCACCACAAATATAAAAATATCGCTTGGTATGCTGGTGTGTTGTTTGGCGAAGTGAGAAAAGAAGGTGATTGGTCTATTGAAATTCAATACCAATTAGTTCAAGCTCAGTCTGTTCCTGATGACGATTCAGGTGGTATCTGCCGTGGTAACGTCCTCAAAGAAAGCTTCACAACATGTGCTAAACGAGGAAACACGAACTTTAAAGGTTGGAAATTCGAAGGATTATATGCTTTCACTGACCACCTAACACTCGACACAATCCTCGAGTGGACAAAAGCTGAAGATTCTAGCATTGGTGGAAAGCATACATACTCGAAATTTGAGATGGAAGCGATCTACGCTTTCTAAGAAACTGCATATCTTTAACGTCTAATTATGTTCGGTATATACCGAATATAATTAGACCCTAGAAACGACCGCTCAAGACTCTTGAGCGGTCATTTCTTTTTTGGAGGACTAGATGCAAAGCATATTATTGAAACTCCTTTTCACGACATTGTTCTTCACATCAATTGCATCAGCAAAAACAGATTTAGAAAATTACTTATCCGAAATTGAAATATCCTCTCCACAATCCGGAATGGATTGCGTCGACTGTATTTATGTCATTAATCTAGAAAATAGACCTGCCAATTGGTTAGAAATAAAAGACGCTTTCGAGGTGTACGGCATCCAGCCGAATAGAATGAACGCCATCAATGGTTGGTTTTTAAGTGAAGAGGATAAACAAACACTTTCAGGAAACTATCCCATAAGACTCAGAGGAGGTCAAATGGGCTGCATGTTAAGCCACCTATCAATACTCAATGATGCAAAAAAGAAAGGCTATGACATCGTTTGGGTTTGCGAAGATGACATCAAAATTTGTGAAAATCCTCATCGAATAAGCAGTTTAATTGAAACCCTATCAAAAATAGATAACGAATGGGATATTTTCTACACAGATCCCAATACAAAAAATAGTGATGGCGTGATTATTCCTTCTCTAAGCTCTGACTTCAGACCCGATGTTCCTCACAAAAGAGTCTCCTACTACAGAAAAAGATTCACAGTCGGTCCTGAGATTCTGAAAATAAACCAGAGATTCGGGTGCTATTCTATGTTGATTTCAAAAAGAGGAATAGAAAAGATCTTAAATTACTTCAACACGATGTACTTCTGGACGGCATATGATATCGATATCCACTACATCCCTTACATTCGACAATATTGCATAAAAAAAGATTTTGTCACCGTAAATCAAAAAGAACAATCTGATACGACAGATTTCATAGAATAGACGTCCCGCCCCTGCTCTTACCTTTAAAGGTAAGAGAGCAGTAGGGATAATTTATGCTAGATTTACAATATACATCCAAATAAACAGATTTAAATAGCCCGCATACGTTATCCACGCCAGATACGGTAAAAGCAAATAGCTTCCAAAAGCGGTATGACGTCGAAACTGGACTATTGTGAAACACACCATGATCCACAACACAATGAGATCAACAAGAGCCATTCCCGGTTGTTGTAAACGAAAAAAGAGCCAAGACCAGATGAAATTCAAAAACAATTGAACTCCGAAGAAAAAATAAGCTTTTGTTTTATCAATGGTTCTACTCAAGACCAACAGAGTCAATGAAATCGCCATAAGCAAATACAAGCAAGTCCAAACGATAGGGAAAACAATATCCGGTGGCGTCCCTTTGGGCTTCACCAAATGGGGATACCACTCTTTCACTCCATCTTGAGTGGCTAACCCTGTCAACCAGCCCCCTCCCAAACAGAGGAGGAGGGAGAGACAAAAATAAAGCAAAGCATTTTTATTTTTTTCGAATAACATAATAGCTCGACTTTGTACATTTTTTGGTTCAAATTCCAGAGAGAGGCAAACTCCAGCGTCATAAATTTCGACGGATGGGCATTTTTTGCTCTTCCGAGAAATTTATTTAGTTGGAGCAAGTATCTCTCGGAAGATGAATCAAAAAAATGTACAAAGTCGAAAATAAACCTTTTACACACCTACACTTGGGCGTAACGTTCTGCTACATTTTTCCAGTTGATAATTTTCCATAACGACTTAACATATTCTGCCCGTACGTTTTTGTACTGCAAGTAATACGCATGTTCCCACACATCGATGCCAAGAAGAGGAATTAATCCTTTCACAGCCAATGGGTCTTGATTATCGCACGTCGCGATCTCCAAATGCCCATTCCCCTTGTTATAACCGAGCCATCCCCATCCGGATCCCTGAATTGCAACCGTTTTCGCACTGAATGTTTCAACAAACTTATCAAACGAACCAAAGTCACGGGTTATAGCTTGAGCGATCGCACCTTCAGGGGGCGTTCCGCCTCCTTTACTTACAGGAGCGAGGTTTGTCCAGAAAATCGAGTGGTTCACATGGCCGCCACCATTAAATTTAATGGCAGATTGTAGAGCTATCTGTGCTGCAATATCATTCTTCTGTTCAGCCTCTGCTAGCTGCTCCATTGCCTTATTCAGGTTTGCTACATACGTCGCATGGTGCTTGGAGTAATGCAGAGTCATAATCTCGGCACTAATAACAGGTTCCAAAGCATTGAAATCGTAAGGTAATTCTGGAAGCTTATATTGTTGTGTCATTGAATATTTCCTTTTTTAAATTAGCTTTAAGCGGAGTTTTGATACTGCCTCTTGAGATTGATATTGATATGGTTTGACATATACTCCCCACAATCGATCTTTCCGGCTTCCATTAAGCCACTCTCTCCAGATCGACATTGGAAATCCTACCCTGCCGGTGTAGTCGCCCCTCCAAAGTTCCAGACTACCAGACCCTGGATTAACTACAAATAAAAAGTCTTCTTTTACCCAGTTGGTGTCCGCACAAATGATGGGTGGTGGCAATGCATATTCAAGATTCTGCGCAGCCGTGGCTATAAGTAAATGATAATCTATATTCGATGTCGTCTCCTCAAACGCCAAGCATATCACCCCTTTCGCTATATTTTGCAATGTCGCCGCATCGATGACGGTTTCTTGAGTATATCGTTCCGATACCATGTCAAAAATTGCCATCAATCTTTTCCGCTTTTCTTCATTAAAAATGGGTACTGCTCCATAAATAGCTTCTATACGCGATCTCAGCTCCCCCTTTGGGAACAGGGGCAACGCAGAATAAAGGAGGCTGTCGATCTCATCTGCTGTCAATAATTCAGCCCCTGCAGCTTTCAACCCGCGCTCTTTAGAGATCCCCTGCAAAATATGCTCTCTGAACTCCTTGGGGCTCATCTCCCCAAAAATCCTACCAAAAACCTTTAAGAAATAATGCCTGTAGTTTTCATCCACATTCTTGGCTAGTTTCTCTACAAGGAAATGAGTTTGTTCCTCATTCATTGCTATATTCTCTATCATCCGTTTTCTCGGATTAATCAGATTGTCTCTTATCCAAGTATAGGTGTATTCCTCCTTCGTCCATGCACTTTTAAATAGTGTTCTTCCCGGTTTTAAGAGGAATGCGTGGGTCGGAGAATGGATCAACATTGATTTATTCTCATTTTTAAGATATTCATCGCTCAACCCAGGAGGCATACGCTTCAATGTATCGACAAGAAAAACAAATAGTTCGGTAGGGCTTTCCACCCATCGACTCTCTTCTGCAGGAGGTCCTTCGAGTTTATAATAACAGCTGACTAGAGTCCCCATTGTGCCGCCTGAAGTGTACGCCCAGGGTTTTTTTTCGATTTTATCAAGATGATCTAAGGGATCTTTGATCATCCGGGTATTGTGAGCAGCGGCCATCCTATAAAAAGATGTTTCCAAAAACTCCTTTGTCCTCACATGACTGACAATCGTTGTGGTTATCTCTGATATCTCTGTCTCAAGGGATTTGAGGTTTTCATTAAGAGCTATCTCTCTCTCTGTTGCTGTAAAGAACGATACAAGAGCTTCGACAAACTCATTTGGTGTCTTGATCGAAGTCCACTGCGAAGTATTGCTCCTTCCGTATTTGTATAAAAGACGGAAGCCTGCAGGACTGTCGTCATAGGGGCCGGCAGAGACGTCGTGCATGTCAGCATCATAAACCTCTTGAAAATACACAGGAAAAAGAGCATCATACTCGCCAATCAAAACGTCAAACAAACGGGCCAAATTTTCCGCTTTTCTGTGCACTTTATCGCGCATCTCTTCAAAAGTAAAAAATTCGTTGCGCTTGCTTTGATATTCAGCTTTCAACCACTGCGCTTCCCTTTCGGAAGAGACACTACGCACTCGAGATTCCATCGTTTTCAACTGAGTATACAACATCTCATACTCCTGCTGCAGCTCCTGAACACGCTGGTTTGCCCGATCGAGCTTGAAGCTTATCTCCTTGTACATGCAAGCTCCAATGCCGCCTACATCTTGATATCCAAAACCTAGGCTAGAATATAAATTCCAACGAGCAAACTGCAACTTCGTTTCAGAGAGAGACGCGATCGAAAACTCCCAAGCTTTAAGAAGAGCATTATCGGCTAACCCTTTTAAGGCACCGCATGCGATCTTAAATTGATCCAAGAAATTGACACACAGTTGCCCTTTTCCTACGCTCCCTTTACTGATTGCCACCGTGCTCACAACGAGACCTCCCATAATCGGGGATTGAGGTCTATTCTCATAATCTTCAACATCTTTTTCTGTAATCCCGTATTTCTGCAATAAGACATGGCGGATGATGCCTTCGGCAGAGGCCAAAACAAACGGTTGTGTCGTCTCTTTATTGGTTAGAGCTGACAAAATCAACGTTTTCACTTTTTCATTTTTCTCTTCCTTGCTGCCATCGGCATTAACCAATCCTACAGACTCAAAGGCGGCACTTAACCCGGGGGACAACCAGATATTACTTGATTGAAATCCTTCTCCTAAAGGGACGTAAAACATCTTTTTCAAATCCCCTCCCCCCCAAGAATTACTAAGCGGGACGGTATATTCGACGCCACCAAATGTCCTTTTCAAACGCCCTGTATTCAATAGTTCACTCACGTCTTTAAGAAACATCTCCGGTTGCTCATCATGAATGATAATAGCCGGCGCGGTTGCAAAACAGGAACCCACATTTTGTCTTAAAAAGCACATCCACGCGGAAAGAACTGCGCGACGCGCGTAGGCGGTAGTGATCACCGTATTTGGAGGCAGCTGAAGGGTATCGCGAATGATTTGGTCTGCATATCGATGCGATACAGGCTTATCAATGCTATTTAAAAGTCGGACAACTTCCTTGTTATTGACAAGGAACGAGAGGACACGAAGCAGATGATCTTGTCTCTTCGCATCGTACTGTCTGTCCGGTCCAAGGGAATACAAATGTTCTTTTAATAAATCGATGAGACGGGGAATAACAGCTTGATTAAGCTCCCCCTTATCATTAATCAAGAGATTGGCCAAGCGACGAGTCCTAAGCACATTCCTCACCTGGCAACTTTCTTGGAATTTAGTGAGATCCAATCTCCGCGAAATAGAGTCGTATTCCTCTGCAAATACACGCCTAAAGTTATCCCCATCTAAAGCGTATGCCCGCTTCCTCTGCTCACATGCTAGGGTAAACGCTCGCGTATAGAAAAGAGGATCATCAATATAGATTTCTCGTTCTTTAATATTATCCTCTATTTCATCAAAATTCACAATGAAGCCTCAATCCCAATTTTTATACTTACTTCATAATATCAAAAAAAATATTGCACACCACCATTAATCGATGTATAAGGAAGATTTAACAAAGGAGTCATTATGGCATCACAAATGCAACCAAATCAACAAGGTCCAAAAGATGATAAGTTCAAACGATCGGTTTGCTCAACCGACGGCGTTCTGGCTTATTTCAAAAATAACCTGCGAGAAACGATATCTTTCGTTTTGCTTATCGTTGGCATCCTACTCATGCCTTTTGAACCTATATATGGTGGTACACTTGTCGGTCTTATTGCCGGTATCTACTTTGGCGATGATATCATTTTGTTTATTAAAAATTGGAAAAATGCATCTTGCTGCAGATGCGACAGTCCTGAAGGAGCTCGCCGTGTTGTTGGCTTAGGAGTAGCAATCGCAATCCTTATCACAACACCTGCAATTTATCTTGGAATAGCGATCTCAGTAGGGATTAAACAACTGTTTGCTAGTCAAATGGGATCGAAATAAAACGTGAAAACCATAGCCCAACTGCATTCAATTTTTTTTATCTTTCCTTTGGTTTGCTTTGGAGGAGCGCTTGTCGCTGATATTCTCCACTACTTTGGAAAGCTGAAATCTTTGACGTGGGGTTTTTGGTTCGTGATTGTTGGTGTTATCTTTTGCGTTCCGACAATTGTTACCGGATTGGCGAACGGAGAAAATTATGACATCAACAATCCCATCTTCACAAAACATCGTTTCTTTGCTTATGCTACAGCAATATTTGCGTCCTCCTATACGGGATTGCGGATCTCTTTCAAACTGTGGAAAATCCCATTAAAACCTGTCCATTTTATTATTCTAAGCGCCTTCCTCTTCGCCTTAACTTGGCTTACAGTCGATTATGGACTATTGATTAACTCTCTCTCTAAAGGCTAACTATTATGAATCTGCATCGTTTCCTTTTTCTTTTTATTTTAAGTCTGGTATCTTTCATCTCCCCTCTTGCCTCGATTAATGCAATAGCAGAAATCGATAGTGAGGAAGTTCAAGGATTAAAAACAATCTCTGCAGAAGACTTGAAAAAGATGATTGATGACAAACAACCAGTTCTTCTCTTGGATGCTAGAAAAAATCATCGAGGTGGGATGCTTCCAGGTGCTAAACCAATGCCATACAGCTCGAGCGATAAAGAAATTAAAGCGATCCTCGGTAATACTTCAAAAGACATGACGATTGTCGTCTACTGCTCAAACGCCTTCTGCCCTGTAAGCAGACACTTGGGAAAACGATTGATACTCCTTGGCTACAAAAATATTTATAGATACACCGATGGACTTTCCGGATGGATTCAAAAAAATTATCCGTTAGATACTGATAAACCCAACGCAATTCAAAAATGAGCGGTAAGACAGCCATTCTCTTAATCAATCTGGGAACTCCGGATTCCCCAGATCCGCAAGATGTTCGTCGTTATCTGATCGAATTTTTATCGGACAAACGGGTTATCGACTACCCGTGTCCTATCAGACAACTACTCGTCAGGGGCGTCATCGTCCCGAGACGATACCGTCAATCTGCTGCTGCATACGAAAAAATATGGACCCCCGAGGGATCTCCCCTTAAAGTCTACGGCTACCTTGTCAAAGAGAAGCTTCAACGCCTCCTGGGCGATGATTATATTATCGACCTAGCAATGCGTTATCAAACGCCTTCCATTCCCGATGCATTAAACCGACTAGCAAAAAAACATGTAAAAAAAATCATCGTGTTTCCAATGTTTCCACAATACGCATCGGCAACAACGGGTTCGATCCATGAAAAAGTCTTGGATACTGTATCGAAATGGACAACAATTCCTGAGTTGCTCTTGATCAACAGCTATGCCAACCATCCAGACCTCATCGCAGCTTTTTGTGCTGTTGCAAAACCTTACGATATAAATTCTTACGACCATGTTCTCCTCAGCTTTCACGGTCTCCCTGAACAAGAGTTAACAAAAGCCGACTGTGCAAATCATTGCTTAAAAACAAAAGATTGCTGCTCCCGGATGTCTGCAGTCAATCAACATTGCTACGCAGCGCAATGCTATGCCACCGCACGCGCATTGATAAAAGCTTTAAACCTAAAAAACTCTTCCGTTTCCTTCCAATCTCGCCTCGGAAATAAACCTTGGCTCCAACCCTATACAAATGAAGTCATCACAACGCTAGCTAAACAGGGGAAAAAGAAACTCTTAGTCTTCTGCCCAGCCTTCATTAGCGACTGCTTAGAGACAACTTATGAAATTGGTATGGAATATGCCCATGAATTCGTTCAAGCGGGCGGCGAAAAACTGGATCTTGTTCCCGGACTCAATGATCACGATCGATGGATCGAAGCTATACCGAACGTAATTCAAAAACAGCAATGAAGTGAGTTTATGACATTCGGTAGACATGAATTTCCTATCGATTCACCACTTACATCCTTAACTTTACTCAAAACACCGAGTAAAAACCCCCTACATATTGAATATATCTATATAATCTTCAAATAAGACAACTGATTAAGCACCATTTCGTATTCTGTAAGGGTCATTGTTTTTTGTCTTTTATCGTCAACTTTTTCCAAAGAGGGTGCATCTTGTAATTCAATCTCTCCTTTCTCTTGAGTAATCACTTGAAACCTCTCTTTTTCTATGGGTCCACGCACGATAAGACTTACTGTATTCGGCTCTTCGACAATGGAATGGTACTGAGAATGATGTAATGCATAGCAATCTCCTACACCTTCACGCCGAATCATGATAGGAGTTAAGCAGTATTTCTTTGTTGCAAGTAGATCCATTCTATAAATGGTGTGGAGATAGCCACCGGAAAGAATCCGTGTTGAAAAATTCCAACGGTGATTGTGAGGCTTTGCAATATCAATCTGATTCTGTGCATTGCTATTAGAAGAACGACCTGAATACACATGTAAACGAATCTGCATTTTTTTATCGTCGCTATTCCACAAAACAAGCTTATCAACCCCTTCGTAGTGAACAGAACACGAAAAAAGATCTTCATTCTTTGGGAGATCTAAAATAAGTTTACGAAGTTGAATAAGAGCTTGGCTAGATAGCTCTTGAGCGGCTTTGTTAAATTCAGAAAATTCAGATTGAGATTCCATAACAATATAAATATACACCTGTTTACAATATACCGAACGTCATTCAAAAGTAGGCATTTCTAGTGCGCCAAACCCCAAAATTCAAGCTTGACAGTGTGCTAGGAATCAAACTGTTTGAATTTGCTTCAGTTCTCTCTTGTCAAGGGTGGGCTGACGCCTAACGCCATAGAGCTCCCATGGAATATTGGCAACCCATTCTTCTTCATTTTGAGGACGCAAATTACCACCATCTTCATCCATAGTACATAGAGAGAGAGCATTGATCACAGGATCAAAAAAACATGCAAAATAAATTAGCCCCTCTCCCCCATCGATCCTGTGAATATGAGCGATTCTCACAGCAGAGTCACAGAGCTCTTTCTTTAAAGGAGCAGACAATACATTAGCTATTAAAATGGAAGTGATACTGTTATTGATACGAGATCTTGAAAAAGACTCTCCCGTCTTTAACCTAAAAACAGAATTTGAAGAGAACGAATCAACGCAATCTTTTAAATTGGAATCGGTAGCGATCGAAGGCTTCTTCACCCTTTGGGCATGATCGTCATGTATCATAACGGATTCAAATTCCACATCTTTTATCAATTCACTATCTTGAGTGGTGATCTTTAGATTTAAAATAACGTCGACTAATTCGCGGCTATACTCATGTACGGTTTTTTTAGCCGAATCCAACCTCTTTAAAGCATGCCCAAATGCGCGATGCAACTCCTTCGATAAAATTTGAGTCTTAACAACATTGATAAAACAAGTTTTTTGACTTTCCGTTAACCCTTTGCTGGAGACTGTCAATCCCGGACGAATAATCTTCGATGCAATCCACTCTTTTACAGGAGTCTCTCCTCTGATAGCTTCAACAACAGACAGATCATCCGGAATTAACGTGATAGGTGTCAATGATGGATCTTTTTCGTGCTGCTGATCAACAGCATAACGTTTATTTTTTCCATAAGAAATAAAAGCTTCCAGTAACTCTCCGGCATTTCTTGGCCTCAGAGACATCAGCTCAGGAGAAAAAAACGTTGGCTTAATGAGTGAATACGCCAACATTTCTTTATTCATCATCGCAGTCCTTAATGACATTAGAAAAAAAGGAATGGTAATTTCTTAATGGACTCAGCACAACATTCGTCATCTGACCAATAGTTCGGAAATGGGGCGTTCCTTCCCCAACCTTAATCACTTCAGCTTTTTTCTTTGATGAAATAGCGATATTCCCTTTCTTATTAAAAATTCTACGGAATTTTGCAGTAATCATCGAGATATCAAAAGTCTTGGACGATTGTAATAATACTTTAGTTTCCCGAGTCCGCCCATCATTCAAATCCTTAACAGCACTCATGGTCGTCAGACAGGTTCTCTGGGTTTTGGAAATAAGAGAGTTAAATGCCTCTGCTGCAGAAGTTCTCACTTTTGCACAGGGTCCATTTTTATATAATGCTTTAAAAAAATCGAAATATTCGCGAGTAGAAGAAGAATAAATATCTCTGTCAATAGGCCTCATTGTACACCTCTAATTAAGTTACAAGGATGACGAGCATAGGACGCATGACGAGTCTTTAATCTCTATATATGTAGCCCCCTTTTTTGAGTCAAACATTTTTTTAAAAAAAGATATGCTGCTCATAGTTCAAAATGAGAAATTTTGGCTAGCTTGAAAGCTCCTGCGATTGAATAAATCGCGTCGAGGGTAATATTGCCACTATAACCCTCGACGCGATTTTTCAATCCCGGGGCTTTGAAGCAGCTAAAAAGTCCAACTTTCAACAAGAAGCAGTATATACTGCTCATAGCTCAAAATGAGAAATTTTGGCTAGCTTGAAAGCTCCCGCGATTGAATAAATCGCGTCGAGGGTAATATTGCCAATATGACCCTCGACGCGATTTTTCAATCCCGGGGCTTTGAAGCAGCCAAAATTCTCATTTTGAACTATGAGCAGTATATACTGATTCCAGTTGAAAGTTGGAAAATTTCCCTCGAGTTT
>JBAWZJ010000012.1:0-15968 GCA_037143085.1 Parachlamydiaceae bacterium
TTTCGATAGAAAGGCCTGAATTAATTCCTGTTAGGGTTCTTGTTGAACAAGTTGTTCAAGAATAGAAGCTAG
This sequence comes from Parachlamydiaceae bacterium, assembly GCA_037143085.1. Lineage (GTDB taxonomy): Bacteria > Chlamydiota > Chlamydiia > Chlamydiales > Parachlamydiaceae > JBAWVE01. Next base: position 73 of record JBAWZJ010000012.1, read on the forward strand.
AAGCACCGCGAACTCTACGACCTATTATTAAGAGCGCTGAGATCGAGCGGCCAAATGTCGATCACGATCCGGCTGCAGCCCTTCTTGTTGATGCGACAGTAAAGCAGTACACCCCAGAACGGCGTGAAGTAAAAAACATTCAACCGCTTCTTACCGATATGGTCGTTATTCCCGGAGGAGTATTCTACCGAGGGAGCGTTGACGGCAACCGAGATGAAATGCCACGCCACAAAATCACTCTTCCTAGTTTTGCTATTGATACTCACCCTGTCACCAATGAACAGTTTGTTCGGTTTTTGGAAGTTATGGGTGGGGAAAAGGATAGCAACCACCAAGATATCATTCGCATGCGTGACTCGCGAATTAAGCGTAGCGGCGGTAAGTTAAGCATCGAATCTGGTTATTCCAAGCATCCTGTCGTCGGTGTCACTTGGTATGGCGCTATTGCCTATGCAAAGTGGGTAGGCAAACGTCTTCCGACAGAGGCTGAGTGGGAAGTGGCTTCGCGTGGGGGGTTGGATAACGAACTTTACCCTTCAGGGGATGATATTGAAAAGACGCAGGCAAACTTTTTCAGCTCTGATACAACAGCTGTCATGAGTTATGCTCCGAACGGTTATGGTTTATACGATGTTGCTGGCAATGTGTACGAATGGTGTCACGACTGGTATGGATACAACTACTATGAAGTGTCAATTCAAGAGCCGGATAATCCTAAAGGGCCATTGCAAGGTGTTTATAGAGTGTTGAGAGGTGGTTGTTGGAAGAGTTTGAAGGAAGATCTTCGCTGCTCACGGCGCCACAGAAATAACCCAGGCACAGTCAATGGAACGTACGGTTTCCGATGTACAGCCGATGTTCAATAAGGATGTTTTATGGTGTCGGTTCTTTTTGTCTGCTTAGCCAACACGTGTCGTTCTCCGGCAGCAGAGGGTATTCTCCGCCATATGGCTGATAAAGCAGGGGTTGACCTTCATGTGGAAAGTTGCGGGATAGGAGACTGGAATTTGGGGCAGCTTCCTAATCCGCGAATGCGTGATGCGGCAAAAAATCGAGGAGTTTGTTTAAGTAGTCGAGCACAGAAATTTATCCCTGAGTTTTTCGATACTTTTGACTTTATTTTAGTTGTCGACACAAAAGTGATGAATGAGCTCTATTGCCATGCAAAAGAACCTGGCCATAAAGCAAAAATCCATCTGATCACGCATTTTAGCGAGGCTTACCGCGATGAGGCGATTCCCGATCCATATTATGGGGGAGAGGCTGGTTTTGAAACAGTCTTAGATATGCTTGAAGATTCTTGCACAGGAATTGTCCATCATATTAAACCTGAAAATAGACCTCTCGCATAACTAAAGATTCATCGATTTTAGGGATTATTTTGGGCGCTTTTCGATGTAAAATCGAAAAGCGACAGAACCTTAGTTATTCAAGAGGTCTAATGCTAAACCTTGCTCTTTACCAGAAAAATTTGGAATTGTTTGCCAGAGACAATCCGGAAGAGGCGCACCTTCTAGCTCACATCGATTGTTCTTCCCTTAATTTTTGCAAAACTTATGAGGGAGAACTCAACCTTGTTGACAAATCAGAGAAACATCCTTTTTACATACATGCTCAGGAAGGGGCTCTTTTTGAAGCGGAATCGTGGGCCAAGACTCTTAAATTAGATGCCGATACCTTGGTTGTTTTTGGGGTTGGTCTTGGGTACTATTACACCGCGTTAAAGGCTTGGCTTACGGAAAACTCTAAGAGGTTTCTTATCTTTTTGGAGGATGATCCGCGGGTCCTCTATCATTTTCTCCAAACGGACTTGGCATCGGAAATTCTTCTCAACCCTCAAGTTTTTGTAAAAGAAATTCCTCATATTGAAATAGGGGAAGAGGGGTGGTTGACACTAAGAAAGTCGGTAGAATCCTTGACCAATGCATTTGCTTTGAGTTCTCTGCATGTTTCTGCTTTACAATCGTACTTTATCCGCCGTTTTGAATTTTTCCATTTTCTTGTTCCTCAATGGTTGCTAAACCACTCTCAAGCAAAGCGACAATTGGAAGTTATTTACAGTGAAGCAAATCCGAATTTTGGGAATTTCTATAACAATATCTATCTTCTTAGAGAAGCAGTCATTGGGACTAAACTTTTTAAGGCTTTAGATTCTATACCGGCTATCATCTGCGGTGCTGGCCCTTCAATGGAAAAACAGTTGTCTTTTTTAAACGAGTTGCGCGACCGATCTTTGATTATCGCTTCAGGATCAGCTGTCAACGTCCTCACAAATGCTTCAGTCTTTCCTCATGCTGCAGGAGGTATTGATCCAACGGCAACACAAACAAGTCGTTTGTTGACTTCATTTGCTTATGAAGTGCCTGTATTTTACCAGAGTACCTTTTATCCACAAGCTTTGGCAACTTGGCACGGTCCGTTGATTTATATGACCCTAAGTTCTGAATTTCCTTTGTTCAGTTGGTTTGATAGAGAGTTTGGTATTGAAGATCCTGAGTCGACAATATCAGGGGTGAGCACGTCGAATTTTCTCCTAGAAACAACCGGTTTTTTGCGATGCAACCCGATTATATTAACAGGGATGGACCTAGCATATACTGAAGACCGTAGATATGCAAAAGGCGTTTCGGCTCATAAAACAGAAAAGATCGCTCATCACGAGGAGATAGAAACGAAAACAAACGCTGTGATGCCTGTTCTTGGAGTTGACGGCAAAGAAGTGCAAACGAAACTTCACTGGATTGTAGAAGCTTCACACATAACAGATTTTCATGATAGACATCCAGAATCATTGCTTTTGAATGCAACAGAAGGGGGAATGCCTGTTCTTAAAGTTCCTAACGAAACCTTGAGAAATGTGGCGGCGGAGCACCTTAATGAGGTTTACGATATTCAAGGATGGCTCCACGGGACAATAGAAAATATTGCTGATGAAAAAATCTCAGAAGAAAAAATTCAAAGTGTTCTGAATAGATGGCGTGAAGGATTGGTTCGATGTCAAGAGCGTCTCACAAATTTGATCAAGACGTTTCAGGAAAAGGTAAATAGCAATGAGTTTTATCCTGAACCAAGTTTCCTAATGTACGGTGAGTTAGCGACAGAACCGGTTTACAACGAGTTGCTTCTTACACTGAATCGGGGATTCAATGCAGTTAATGCGATGAAGTTCCGCGCAATAAAATTCATTGCCGACCGGGTTTTACGACATAAGGAAGAGTTAAGGTTAGAAATAGAGAGGTGTCTCTATTTACAAGGGCACATTAAGGAACACCTTAAACAGATTGAAGAAGGAAAAAAGAGCAACAACTACCCGCGTGGATTGAAGAAGGTTATTAAAGCAGAGATTCCAAAAATTCAGAAACCTCAGGATGGACAAAAAATATATTTCTATCCAAAAGGGACAATAAAAGTTGAAGCTTTTTTCAAAGACGGAAAGTTGAATGGACCATGGACATTTTTTAGCGAAAATGGTGACATCCTCTACACGAGCCATTATGTAAATGGAAAAAAAATGGGAGATGTTCATCTCTATTATAAAGCAGGTTCTCTGTATGGGAAACAGCATTATAAGGAAGGGGAGCTCGATGGAGAGTCTTGTTTTTATTTTTCTGATGGTGCTTTAAAGACGACGGCATTCTATAGCCAAGGAAAATTAGATGGGGTCGTTGGCTTGTACTATTCAAATGGGCAGATAAAGAAAGAACAACATTTTTCAATGGGTAGTCTGAGCGGTGTAGAAAAACTATGGGATGTTTACGGAAAGTTGATTGCAGAGGTTTGTTATTAGTAGAACTATTTTTCACATAGATATGGACGCGTTTTTTGCTTCCGTTGAAACTGTTCGCGATCCTTCCTTGTCCGGAAAGCCCGTGATTGTTGGAGGGCGACCAAACAGTCGAGGAGTCGTTTCCACGTGTTCTTATGAGGCGCGTGCGTTTGGTGTTCATTCAGCGATGTCTCTTTCTGAGGCACATCGGCGCTGCCCCCATGGAATTTTTCTTGATGGAGATTTTGATCTTTATCGTGAATTTTCAGAAAAAGTGATGTCGATTTTTTATTTCTTTACTCCATATGTTGAGGCGGTAAGTATCGATGAAGCTTACCTGGATATTTCACATGTGATTAATGAGACCCCCGTAGTTTTAGCAAAAGCGATTAAAAAACGAGTTGTGGATGAAACTCGATTAAATTGTTCTGTTGGCATCGCATCAAATAAACTTGTGGCAAAAATTGCATCCTCCAAATCTAAACCTAATGGACTATTGGAAGTCATTCCCGGAACTGAGCCAACTTTTTTGGCTCCGTTGTCTATACAAAGTATTCCGGGAATTGGAACAAAAACTCAGGAGGTGCTGAATCACGAGGGGATCAAGACGATTGCCGACTTGCAGATGTTTTCACAAGAGGAATTGATTCAATCTTATGGAGCATCTGGCTATTATTATCATCAAGCAGCGCGAGGACAAGATAATCGTCCTGTGGCCTGGGAAAACGTGTCTCCCAAGTCTATTGGAGCCGAAATCACGTTTAGTCAAGATCAGAGTGATTTTATTCTTATATCAGCTCAATTAAAAGATCTATTGGGAAAAGCATACCGTCGCTTACGTGCTCATAAAATGAGAACGAGGAGAGTCTCATTGAAATTAAGGTTTAAGGACTTCAAAACAATTTCGCGGTCCCATACGTTGTCGACACACATCAATGAACATTCAACGCTAGAAACTGTAGCATTTGAGTTGCTTCAACTAAACTATAAAGGATGGCCTCCATTACGTCTTATTGGCGTGTCTTTTGAACAACTGACCGATGGCTATTGGCAGCCTACGTTTTGGTAAATAGAGTGAATAGTCTCTTTGGTTTCTTTGAATATATCTTCGTCATCGGAGAGCTTGTCGATCTCATCTAAAGAGAACCAGTGCATCCCATCGACTTCTGTAGCGTTGTGATTTTCTTTTCCACCAACGACCTTTGCAACATAAATAAAATCCAAATGTTGATGAGCCTCTTGATCGCCAAAGGGGGGGATCTCTTCGATTAGGCATAGATAGGGGCGCTCAAAACTTTTGGCGTTTGCTCTTTCAACCCAGATGTTTTCTTGGAGGATAAATTCAATCTCAAGTCCCGTTTCTTCTAAAACTTCACGGCGGGCACCTTCTGCAGGTGTTTCATTAGGGTCTAGATGACCACCTGGTGGCAACCACTTGCGAAGTTTTTTGTGAAAAATAAGCAAAAAGCGCGATTCTTTTAAAATATACGCTGTGGCGGTAAAGTGACGTTGCATAATAGACTAATTAGTGGTTTGGAGTGCAAGATGCTCATAGACAACGAAACAGCGACGGCAGCGAGGTTCATAGCACTCTTCACCGCCAACTTTAATCAGAGCATCATCAAAAGGGGCTGGTTCGCCATCGATTAGCCGTTGAGAGTAGTTTGATTCATTCCCACATTGGACACAAATGGCCCGCAGCTTCGTGACTTCGTCGGCGTGTGCCATAAGTTGAGGAACGATCCCGAAAGGAATCCGTCTGAAATCGAGATCTAAGCCGGCAACGATAATCCGTTTTCCAAGGTCTACAAGATGTTGTATTACCCCGACAGTTTCTTCTGGGAAAAATTGGATTTCATCGATACCGACGACTTCAACAGAGTCGTCTGCTAGTTGGATTAATGTTTGTAGGCTATCTTGACATCCGCGAATCGGGTGAGCCTCTCTTTTTTCTCCATTATGGCTGCCAACGCAGGTAAATGATGTTCTATTGTCGATGGCGTGTTTAATCGTTAGAACTTTCTTTTTGGCGTATTCGGCTCTTCGAAGTCTAAACAGTAGCTCTTCGGATTTTCCGGAAAACATTGAACCGCAGATAACCTCTAGCTTTCCAAAGCGCTCATTTCTCATAAGGAAAATCCCTCTGTTAAAGTTCCTTTTCACACACCGACGCTCGGTATATCATCTCTTCGGAAAAAATGTCAATCGATTTTCCTCGACCAAATTAGCTAAGATTGTTATACCTCCTTCCTAAAAAAGGAGTGGAATATGTCGTTCGAACAACTATCTTGGGGTTTTGTTTTTTTATCATTGTTAGGTAACATTTTTGTCATTAAAAAAAATGTGATTGGTCAGTGGTTATGGGCTGTCGCTAACTTGGGGTGGATCGGATTTGATCTCTACCTAGAAGCTTATTCTCAAGCGTTCTTATTTGCTGTCTACTTTGGCATGTGTGTGTGGGGTATTATTGCATGGTCTAAAGACGCTTCCAAAGTTCAAGAAGGCTAAGTATGCATGAAATGGATGAATTGTTAAACGTCGTGGACAAACTCCTTTCGCCGGAGGGGTGCCCTTGGGATCGAGTGCAGACTCTCTCGTCGATACGACATTCCCTTCTAGAAGAGACATGTGAAACTATCGATGCGATAGATTCGGGCGATTCTGCCCATATCCGAGAGGAACTTGGTGATGTGTTTTTTAATGTCGTCTTTTTATGCCGTTTAGCAGAAAAAGAGGGGCACTGCACGTTAGGCGATGTCATTAAAGAGTTAACGGGAAAGCTTGTAAGTCGACACCCTCATGTTTTTGGGGCCAGCTCTGCTTCATCATGGGATGAACTGGCTGAACAGTGGGAAAAGATAAAATCGCAAGAAAAAGGAAAGGATCAAAGGAAAAGTGTTCTTGAAGGAATCCCAAAGTCTTTGCCCGCTCTTGCACGCGCACAAAAAATTTTGAAAAAGCTAAAAAAAGTAGGGGTCGATCAAGATTTAAATGAAAACCCAACAACAAATGAAGATCAGATTGGTGAAGAGCTTTTAGAGATTGTTTTAAAAGCGAATGAACAAGAGGTTGAAGCCGAGCTTGCTTTGAGGAAAATCATAGAAAAAATTGAAAGAAAATATGAAAAATAATCCTCTACAAATTACTAGTGTTGAAGGGGCTACACAAAAGCAGCCGCCTGTGCAGACAAAGATGGCTAGGAGGCAAGAAATTCAAGCAACAATGGAACGGTTGTGGCTTCAAGATCCTGCGCAGTTCGATCCAATGCGTGACTGCGTTCAACGAAAACGAATGGCAAAGACATTAGATATACTAAAAGAGAAATCTCTTGATTCTAAGTTGGTTGCTGATCTTGGGTGCGGTAGCGGATACCTTTCGCGTGCTGTTCGAGATGCAGGTGCTATAGTTCATTCAGTGGATGTCGCGGGTAATGCGTTAGCTCTATTAAAAGCCCAGGATATGCATCATATAACCCCTTTTCAAGATGCCTTACCGATGACAAGGCTCGATGACGGAGTGTATGATATTGTCATTTGTACAGAAGTTATTGGTTATCTAAAACCGATTGAGTATCGTCTTACTTTTTCCGAGCTTGCGCGTATAGTTAAAGCAAAAGGGTTTGTTGTTTGTTCCTCATCCATCGATGTTGACTCAGATAATGCTTTAGAGCGTTTCGCTGCACTTGCAGAAACAGAGTTTGAGATTGACCGATGGGTGTTAAGTTATGATCTGTTATGGTTGAAATTATGCCGTTTTTTTGATGCTCCGACTCTCTATGTACAAGCAAGCAAAAAGAAAGAGTTAAGGATGAAGGAAATAGCTAAGAGAAAAGGGTTAGGGCGTATCATATTTCAATGCAACAGCTCTTTTGCTTTAGGATGCTTTTGGAGTGTTATTGCATTCGCTACAAATCCGCTGGCTTCTTTTTGCCGTCAAAGCGAAGGTCTCATGAATTTACTGGAAAAGATATCACAGTTTTTTTGGAGTGAGTCCGGGGTGACTCATGCGTTATTTCTTGGAAATCGACGTCAAATGATTTTTCCTCTAGCCGAGAACGAAATCCCAAAAGAGATGAAGCATAAAAGACAGGTATGGGAATAGACCTCTTATTTAGGCGTATACGCCACTGTAATATTCGGTTGATGGGCGCTCATTAGAGCCCTCCTGGTCATGGCTTTCATATCACTCAGGCCCCTAGCTTTTGGATTAGCCATAGGTTCATACTCAGATACTTCTCCCGTTCTAGAGTCGATAGAAAGGCTTTTACCGTAGTCCATACCACTCAATAAAACTTCTTGAGAAGCTATTTCCATTGGAAGATCTTCTCTTTCTCTCATCCAAATCTTGATTTCTTTGATAATAGCTTCTGATCGACCTTTAACACCTCCTCTTAAATGGAGTTGAATAGGTGTTTCAATTTTTTCTTTAGCCAATTTTGAAATATTGTAAAGAAGCATCCAACCGCACTCCCTTACTTCACCTGCATGCGAAAAATGAACAACAAATGCTGTTTTATTTGTTGCGTCATATCCCCCTAAAGCAACACAAGGATTGCATCCATAGGTCGCTAAAATAGGTTTTTCATCTGTTGCAATGGTAAATCCAGCTTCTGATTGCAGGACTTCGGCAATTTCATCTCCGTTCAGTATAGCCTGTGACAAACGAGATACTTGATTTGGAGTATAAGTTTCCCATTTTAAGCTGGGCGAAAGCGTAGACCCCAAATCCATCATAGGCGAAAATATAAAATTATGGCCGATTGGCTGCCTATCAATTCTCCGGCCTGACAGAGAACATTCTAGAATCTCAAAGCACTCACCAAAGTTTTTACCAGGCTTTAAGTCCATTAATTCAGGAAACGATGGAAGAGTTGAAGACTTTGAAACTAACGATTCAGGTTTAATAGTTTCATGTTTCAGGCCCCTCTCCACTTCTGGAGAAGTATACGGGGAAAAGGTCGTGTTCATTAAATTAGACATGTAGAAACCTCAATTAATCGGTAGTTAACTTTAAAAAGAGATGAAACATAAAAGGCAGGTGTGGGAATAAAAACACCGGAGATTACCCAAGGCATGAAGGGGAATCCTTAAGGCTGCTACATTCCTGTTCTGACCTGGTTCGGATCTCTCCATTCCCCGGGGTCCCCGGTGAACGATAAAAGATATCAGGTTGTTGGATTTTTTTCAAGAGACATCTAAAAAGCGCTCGTAAAAAAGATCAGAAAGGTATACACTGGTTCCAGTTGAAATTTGGAAAATTTTGGCTAGCGTGAAAGCTCCCGCGATTGAACAAATCATGTTGAGGGTAATATTAAGCCAATATGACCCTCAACACGATTTTTCAATCCAGGGGCTTTGACGCAGCCAAAACCAACTTTCAACCGGAACCAGTATATGCGGCCTCCTATTGTCTTACTATGGAGAAAATTATGTTACGAATTCTTTTATTACCTATATTATCGATCCTAGCTTGCGTCATCACAGCCTGCGGTGCCCCACATTATGTAGACTATTTCCCTTACCATGACGATGGAACTCTAAAGCCTAAAGTTGCGTTAATTCCTATTATCGATTCATCCTCAAATGAATTGTCATGGAATGTCTCGGAAGAACTGTCTCAAGGGGTTTTTTATCAACTGATGGACAGCGGTGAATTCTATGTCCCTTCGCCAAAAGAAATTGGGCCTGTTTGGGGAAAGGTGCGTAATATCGACTTTTTTAATGGGGACTTCTTGTATGCGCAAGACTTTCATAACACAGATTTTATCGTCGCTATGGAACTAATAGAGCATTCCACTTCACCAAGTGAATTGCCTCTTTCATTACCTTCGACAAAATATTCAAAACAATGCGTCGCCGTAAATAGACAACTTACCGCACGTATTCGGATTAAAATTATCGACATCCGTTGCAACACTCCAAAAACTGTGCTATATGAGGTGTTTAAAACATCTTATGCGCTCACTCCATCCAAGAATGGGATTGACTGTACACAAATCACCTGGCAAACAGAAGGATATGATAAAACTCCTTGCGGTATTGCTCACGAGAGGTTAATACGCAATCTTGCAGCTCGTCTCGAAGAGGTTATTTGGAGTGTTAAGTAATAGACCTATTGCATAGCTCAGGGTTCGTCGTTTTCGAGATTATTTTGGCCGCTTTTCGATTAAAATTTCAGGGGTAATATACTATTGTCAATATTACCCCTGAAATTTTAAGTCGAAAATTGGCTCAAAAGAACCCGAAAATCGACAGAACCTGAGTTATACAAAAGGTCTAATCCGTGGATGATCCTGCAATTATTTTCTCCGAACGATTAACCCTTCTTATTATTTCTTTAATACTGGGAGGGTGTATTTCATTGGTGGGATGGAGGAATGGATTCTACCATATTCCAGCCTACGATGAGCGGCAAAATAATATCGCCGGGGCTCTCGTTTTTAAAGCCTTTGCTATTTTTTTTGGTATCTGGCTTCTTTTCGTTCCAGCCTTGTATCATCTATTTGACCTTTTCGTTCAAAACCCTGAACTGGATCTAGCCCTACGCACTTGGATGAACTTGATCGGGGTTATCATTGCAGCGGTTTGTTTTTGGTTTTTCTTTCGATCTCTAACGGTAGGGGAGAAGCAAGCTGTTATGGGTGCAAAATGGAAAAAACATCCACTTTTCACTTGTTTAATCGGCTGTTCTATCTGGTTTGTAGCCTATCCTTGGGTTATTGCAACAGGACAACTCATTGAAATTATTTTCCATTTGTTGGGGGTAAAGCCGCATGCAGATCAACTTGCTGTTCAACACCTTAAAGATATTATTGACAAACCCTGGCTTTTTTTTCCTATGGCGACGGCTGTGATTTTGATCATTCCTTTTCTAGAGGAGTTGCTTTTTCGAGGGTTTATACAAACATGGCTTAAGCCTTTAATTGGACGAAAAAGCGCTATTCTCCTTTCGTCGGTAATTTTTGCTTGTTTTCATTTTTCTTCGGAACAGAAAATTGGAAATGTCGAACTTCTGGTATCACTATTTGTTTTCTCATGCTACCTAGGGTTTGTGAAAGAGAAATTGGAATCTCTGTGGGGGAGTGTGGCTCTTCATTCTACATTTAATTGCATCAGTATACTCGTATTGATACTCTTTTCGTAAGAGGTTTACAAAAAAAAATATATATGTTAGTTTGACTTCTATGCAAGAACAAGTGAAAGCACCAGCTCCAGAGCAAACCTCTTACTCAGAAGAAATTTTATCAGGCATGGCAATCAACCAAGCGCCCTACAAAATTGTAACATGTGGTATTTCAGATGTAGGGCTTGTTAGGCAAAATAACGAAGATGCTTGGAAAGAACTGCCAAATATTGGGTTCTATGTTTTGGCTGATGGAATGGGTGGTCACCAAGCGGGTGAAGTAGCGGCAAAAGAAGCTGTCGAGACTCTTTGCCGTGTTCTCAAGAGAAAATTTCCCTCTATAAAACACGCTTCGATCGAAGATGTTGCCGATCTTATTTCTAAGGCTATTGTTCATGTAAATAAAGTGATCTATAAAATGGGGCGCAGCAGCAGCGATCTACGAGGAATGGGCACCACTCTTTGTTGTCTTTTCTTTCACCGTGATGGAGTAATTATCGGCCATGTTGGAGATAGCCGCATTTACCGTCTTAGAGGAAGGCGCTTTGATCAGATGACAAGAGATCACTCTCTCCTCTGCGAGTTAATTGATCAAGGACAACTTAATGAACAGCAAGCTACGGATTTTCTTTATAAGAATATTATCACCAAAGCTGTTGGAACGGAACCTTTGGTCGAGCCTACAGTTGAAACAAAAAAAGTCCTCCCGGGAGATGTCTATTTGATGTGTTCGGACGGTTTGTCCGATCTCCTAAGCGACGAAGAAATGGTCTCGATTTTAGAGTCAGCTCCTTCGCAAGAAAGTGCTGCCAAAAATCTTGTTACCCATGCTATCGAACGAGGCGGTCGCGACAATATTACCGTTGTAATTACGAAAATCGAAGGAAAAAATGCCTCTAAAGGTATATCTAGACAATAATGCTACAACTCCGCTAGATCCGGAAATTAGCGAATTCATTATCCAAAAACTTCCATCTCTTAATGGAAATCCATCAAGCTCTCACTCTTTTGGACGCTCGGTGCGTGTTTTGATTTCGCAAGCAAGGGATTCCGCTGCTGCTTTTCTTCGGGTCAACCCTCGTGAATTGATATTCACTTCCGGTGGAACTGAAGGGGTCAATATGGGGATTAGAGGTCTTGTTGGATCGAAAAAATCTGGGCACATTATCACATCAGCAGCAGAACATTCTTGTGTTATCAGTTGTTGCAAATTTTTAGAATCTTCCGGATTTACCGTCACATACTTAAATCCTGGACCATGGGGTGCTGTCACTCCTGAAGCTGTCCACGCAGCCATTCAGCCCGACACGTGTTTGATTACACTGATGGCGGCGAATAATGAAACCGGGGTTAAAACTGATATTGAGGCTATTGCAGCGATTGCTGAAGTTCACAGCATACCCTTCTTTGTCGATGGTGTCGCTCTTCTAGGCAAAGAACCCTTTACAATACCAAGGGGAGTCTCAGCAATGGCATTCAGCGGCCACAAAATCCATGCACTTCAGGGTGTGGGGCTGTTATTTGTTCGTTTAGGATTAAAGCTGACTCCGTTGATCATTGGAGGGGAGCAGGAATTCGGAAGAAGAGCTGGCACGGAGAATGTTTTGGGAATTATCTCTCTTGGAAAAGCCTTGGAAATCTTGTTAAAAAATCTTCCGGAAACAAGCGCTGAGATCTTGCGTTTAAGGAATCTCTTTGAGGGGAAACTCAAGAAACATATACCAAATTTGCTTGTGAATGGGGATGGCCCAAGAATATCTAATGTGAGCAATCTTGCATTTCCAGGTATTGATGGGGAGACTCTTCTGATGAATTTAGACAGGGCGGGACTTGCTGCAAGCCATGGCTCTGCGTGTTCCTCTGGAGCATTAGAGCCTTCAAGAATCCTTCTAAGCATGAATTTACCTGTCGAAAGGGTTAATTCTTCCATTCGCTTTTCTCTAAGTCGTTTGACGACCGAGGCCGATATCGAAACGGCGTGTAAAATAATCGCTAGATCTTTGTAGAAACGGACTGTATGCGCTAACCTTTTGATCCGAACACCATCAACTTACAAAATAAATCTTATCGAACTTTCCCTTGTCCTGATATCACGCTGTTTACATGTTTACATATTTGCATATAAGTATGTCTTTTGATATAATGAGACTCAGATATAAGGAGGGGGGCTATGAAAGAACATATGGTCAGATTAAGCTTTGATATTCCAGAGGATACACATTTTATGCTCAAAACGGAATGTGTTCAAGCCAGACTATCTATCAAAGACTTTGCATATTCAATGATTCTAAAGGGGATCAAGGAACTTAAAGAAGAGAAGTTTAAAAAAAGGCTTAAACAGTCAATTGATCAATCAAAAAAGGGAAAGGCACGCGTCATAAGTGCTGCTGAGCTAGATGAAATGGTCAAAGATGAGGAATGATGAATTTGATCTTAAATACACGGAAAATGCTGAGGATGATTTAAAGGAATTAATTGTTGATAAGAGTAATAAAGTGGCTCTGAAGGCAGTTGTGAAAAGCTTAAAGTTGATGTCAAATAATCTTAAGCATCCTTCATTAAACACTCACAAGTATGATGAACTGGAAGGTCCAAATGGCGAAGAAGTTTTTGAGTCTTATGCTCAAAACAACACACCCGGAGCTTATCGAATTTTTTGGCATTATGGACCAGAAAAAAAGACAATCACGATACTTCTAATAAGTCCCCATCCCTAACAAAAGTGTCTAGATCTTTGTAGAAACGGATACTGTTTTGATATCCGTAAGTGTCGTTTCTTTGACGGTGAATTCGAACGGTTCAAGAAAAACCGATTCCCCTTTTTCTGCATGATGGCCAAGGTGATTGCTTAATACATTTGCTAAGGACAACTCCTGATTAGGATCAATCAACACTCCATATTGTTCTTTGAACTCTTTAACTGTCATTTCGGCTGGAAAGGTTTTTTCAATAAGCATAAGATTTTTTTGCTGTTTTGTGTCCTTTTGTCCTCCACCTGCTTTATTCCCGAAAATTTCTTCTAAGACGTCATCAAGAGTGACAATACCGACAGCTTTCCCTTCATAGTTTAGAATCACGGCGGCGGCTTCGTTATTTGTTCTAAATTGTTTTAGAACTTGCATCACTCCTGTTGTTTCACTCACAAACCATGGAGTCAAAGCAAAATCTCTTATCCGTTTCATTCCTGAAGCCTTAAGAATATCTCGGGGATAAACAAGTCCTATAATATTTGATAGTTCTTTATGGTATATAGGAACAAATTCGATATCGCTTTTGTTGAGGAGCCACTCCATATCATTGATCGTTGCTGTTGAGGGGAGCGCCATAGAAGGTGTGATAGGATCCATTACTTGCCGGATATGTTTATCGCGTAAGGAAAAAATATTTGCTGTAATGGAATTCAATTCTTCGTTTTCCGAAGATGCTTCATCGCTTTGTTCTTCAAGGATCTTTAACAATTCCTCTTTTGTGAGATAGATATTTGCTTCATCGTTTCTTCCTCCGAGACACCAGATGGCAGCACGAGAAATCCAATCAATAACAATGAGAAAAGGTGTCATCAACTTTGCTGATGCATAAATTAGAGGAATCCCTAAGGTTGCTACATGCTCGGGGTAGCGGCGCGCCGCAAACATAGGAGCAAGTTCACCGAAAATAACAACAAGGACAACCTGGGTTAAGGGGGCAATATCGGGACTTAATCCTAAAGCAGAGTAAAATTCTCGAGAACATTCGGAGCCGATGACCAGGGCGATATTCACTCCAATCAAGGTTGTCCCGAATAGACGGGCCGGATGTTGAAGCAGATAATTTATCCATAAAATCCGACGAGACCCTTTACTCACGTAGTATTGAAGGCGAACCTTGTTGAACGAAACGCAAGCCATTTCAAGCATGGAGTAGAAAGCCAGGGCGAGAATTGATAACAGGTCGAAGATTAACCAAATGATCGCGTTATAGCTCATATTTTCACTTTAAATATTGAATGTACAATCTTCGAATTCTATTAGGCTCTGCCGAAAGGACATGGAACAGGAAATGTTCTATTTCAATCTTTGTTCCACTTGTAGGGATGTCCCCATATTTTTCAATAAGCCATCCACCAATAGTTTGCATGTTATTTTCGCTTATTAAATTCACCCCAAAATGTTCGTTCAATGTTTCTAATTCTAAACGTCCGCTTGCAATAATCTCTTTCAACCCCGCTTGAGTGAATAAAATTCCCGCATCTCGGATATCGGCGATATCACCTACAACCTCTTCTACAAGATCTTCTGTTGTGATCAACCCGGAAATCGATCCATATTCATCAACAACGAGTGCCAATTCGCGCTGCCACTCCGTAAATCGCTTAAATAAAGACCTTGCAGACATGTTTTCGGGAACATATAGAGGGGTGAGGAGGTGCGGTTTAAGTTCGTTGCTGTCGTTTATTTTTCGGCAGAGAAGAAAAAAATGACGGGCATTCATCATTCCAAGAATATTATCTAATGATCCATCGCATACGGGTATTCGAAAGCATTGTTGATCTGTGAAAAGATAAGTAAGTTTGCTTAAAGGGTCATTAATGTCGTAATAAAGAATATCCTCGCGGGGACGCATTAGACTTTTCACTGTGGCATCTTGCAAGTTAAGGACTCCCCAAACCAATTCCGCTTCATCAGGGTGTAATACGCCGTAGTCTTGAGATGTTTTCAATACATGCTTCAACTCATGTTTCGATATTGTTTGATTTGGTTTGAGATAAAAAAACATAGCCCGCGAAACCGGGACGGTGATTTCAACAATTAGGGAACGGACGGGACTTAGGATCTTTTGGAGAAAATTGATCGAAGGGGCAATCATAGAAGAGATCCGCACACTGTTTTGCAATCCAAAATTCTTAGGGATGATTTCGCCAAAAAACAGCATTAAAACAAATGGCACGCCAACTTTTAATGTCCAACTCGCTGTTTCACCAAAGATGTGGGACGTTGTGTTTTGGATAAGAATATTCACAAGAGTATTT
>JBAWZJ010000013.1:0-15387 GCA_037143085.1 Parachlamydiaceae bacterium
GTATAAATCACATTTGGAATACTCATATAATTAATGTGCGCTTGTTTTCCTGCGATCAAATCGGCAACAGCAACGCCTTCATGAGAAGCTCGATGGGCAAGCATAGGCCCTGAAATTGTGTCGCCAATTGCATAAATATGAGAATGGAGTATCCTAAAATTGGCAATTGAAGACGGTAAATTGACACAATCTTTCGAGTCACAACCGTTTGCAGTGGTGGGCGCCTTCACCATTTGGGAATGTTCGCCCACCACAACAAATGATTGTGACTCAAAATCTTGCATCACTTCTCCATCTTGAACTGCCGTTTTTAGGATTACCTTAAAATTGGCATCTACAGGAATGAAGCCCTTGGCCGTTGGTACAACTCCGATATTAGCCAACCCAAGATCTTTGGTATAGGGTTTGCGCCCGATTGCAACGAGGACGGCATCGGCTGTTATTGATTTTTCTTGGTTTTCATGCTCAAATGTCAATGTAACATTTTTTCCTTGGACACAGCCGCTTTTTACTTTAGCCCCCAAGAAAAATTGTATCCCTTGCTTTTTTAGACTTTGGAGAAGTTCCTTGCTGACAGCACCATCCATCGTTGGGGTGACAACATCTAGCATCTCTATAACGGATACATCACTCCCCAGACGTGCATATACGGAGGCGAGTTCTAAACCGATCGCTCCGGCACCAACAACAACAAATCTTTGGGGAACGGAAGGAAAGGATAAAGCCCCAGTCGACGAGACGATATATTTTTCATCAAATGGAAGAAATGGGAGAGCGATCGATTCAGATCCTGTCGCGATAATGATATTTTTTGCTGTAATTTTTCTCTCTCCTACAACAAGCGTGTGAGAGTCTGCAAAAGAGGCGTTTCCTTTGATATGCTCAATTTTCCCCTTTTTAAACTGAAAATCAATCCCATCAACCAATGTCTTAACGATTTTTTCTTTTCGTTGCATCATTGCTGACAGGTCAAATGTTGCATTTTTAACAGAGATGCCTTCTTCTTTGCTCGATTTTTTTATCCAATCATATGCTTCAGAAGAGTGTAGAAGCGATTTTGAAGGAATGCATCCCACATTTAAGCAGGTGCCCCCCAACGCTTCTTTTTCAATACAAACAACGCTCAATCCATTTTGGGCGGCGCGAAGAGCTGCAATATATCCTCCGGGGCCGGCTCCAATGACAGCAACGTTAAAATCGTATTCGTTCATATTCCTATAACCAAACGGGATGGATCCTCTAGCATGTTTTTTACGTGGACTAAGAAAGAAACGGCCTCTTTGCCGTCGACAACGCGATGGTCGTAACTTAACGCCAGGTACATCATTTGCCGTATCACAATTTCATCATTGATGACGACAGGGCGTTTCATAATTTTGTGCATCCCCAGAATAGCACTTTGAGGGGGATTGAGGATTGGAGTAGAAAGGAGCGATCCATAAGTACCACCATTTGTGATCGTAAAGCCCCCCCCTTGAAGATCTCCAGGAATCAATTTTCCTTCGCGTGCTTTTTTTGCATAATCCTCGATAGAGTGTTCAATATCGGCAAACGAAATTTGGTCACACCTTCTAACAACCGGAACAAAAAGCCCTTTGTCCGTCCCAACGGCGATGCCGATGTCAAAGTATTCCCGATAAACGATATCATCGCCGTCGATATAGGCATTGATCTCAGGGAAGGCTTTCATTGCAGAAACAGCAGCGTTGACAAAAAACGGCATGAACCCTAAGCGGACATTAAACCGCTTCATGAATTCCTCTTTGTATTTTTCCCTTAAAGTGACGATATTCGTCATGTCAACTTCATTAAATGTCGTCAGCATTGCTGTTGTTCTCATCACATCGACAAGACGATTAGCGATCGCTTTTCGCACCTTAGACATTTTTTTGCGAGTCTCGTTCCGCGCTCCCACAACCGGTGCCGCTTTTTCCGGAACTTTAGTTCCTTTTAAGTCAGCCACGAACGCCTCTTTACTGACTCGCGCGCCCTCCTGAGCTGGAGGTAATGATGGAGATGATGGAGGAACTTTTATTTCCACAGTTTTGACAGTCTGTTTGACCCCTTCTTTTTCAGTATCGATCCAGCCGATCACCTGACCGATTTTTACCGTTTCTTCGGAAGCAACATTCCATGTGATTTCACCCGAATATTGTGCGTATAAAACTTGGTTAACCTTTTCGGTCTCGAGTTCAATCAATTCATCTTCTACCGAAACATGCGATCCATTAGTTTTAAGCATCGTTCCAATCGTCGCTTCAGTGATCGACTCTCCCATTGATGGAACTTTAATTTCTTCACGCATGATATGACCTCAAGCTTTGATATTATATGGATCTTTTGCGCCGAACACCCCATTGAGAATTGCCGCGTGTTCTTTCTTATGTATTGCGTGTGACCCCACAGCTGGAGAAGCGCTGCGCGTTCTACCGACATAGGACACTTCCACATCGTGAGGCAATAAGTCACGAAGGATCGGTCGCATAAAGCTCCATGCACCCATATTACTCGGTTCTTCCTGAACCCAGACACATTCTTTGAGTGTTGGGCAGCGCCCGACAATTTCTTTTAGCCTTTCGATATTGAGAGGATATAATTGCTCTATCCTAACAATAGAAAGATCTTCGATTCCTAGTTTTTCCCGTTCTGCAGCGATATCGTAGAAAATTTTCCCGCTACAGAGAAGAAGCTTACGAACTTTATTTGGCGGGTCCGGATCTTCTAAGATTTCTTGGAATGAGCCTTTCGTAAAATCTTCAAGTTGGCTAACACAGGCAGGATGGCGCAACAGCGCCTTTGGAGTGAATACGATTAGCGGTTTGTGCAATGATCTCAAAGCCTGCCTGCGGAAGAGGTGAAATAATTGTGCTGGTGTCGTCGGATTAACAACTTGTATGTTGTTATCTCCTGCCAACGCCAAGAACCGCTCAATCCTTCCAGAAGAATGTTCAGGTCCCTGTCCCTCATATCCATGCGGCAGTAACAGTGTCAGAGGACACCTTTGGCCCCATTTTTGCTCTGATGATGCAATATATTGGTCGATGATGATTTGAGCCCCGTTGGCAAAATCGCCAAATTGTGCCTCCCACAAGACAAGAGCCTCCGGCGCCGCAGTGCTGTAGCCAAATTCAAAACCAAGGACAGCGTATTCAGATAAAGGAGAGTTGTAGACATCGAAACGCCCTTGCCCCTCTTTGAGATGCTGAAGGGGAATATATCCTTGTTCTTTGACCTGATCCATCAATAGCGCATGCCGGTGACTAAAGGTTCCCCTGCAAGAGTCTTGTCCTGATAAGCGCACATCAACCCCCTCCCAAAGGAGAGAAGCGTAAGCGAGGGTTTCACCCATTCCCCAGTCTATTGCACGCCCTTTGAACATCTCTAGACGATCTTTTAGTAAAGCAGAAATTTTTGTGTGTAGAACAAGCCCTTCAGGAATACGGTAAAGATGAGATCCTATTTCCTGCAAAATTTCCTTTGGCACTCCCGTCGGCAATTGTTGAAAAATCTCATCGTTCCTTGGAACATCATTTTTTTTAGCCGAACGAGACCCAGACAGAGATCCATTTTCTTTCATTGCCTCATTTAGGGATTCTTTAAATTTGATTTCGAGCCCCTCAACAATCGCTTGTTCCGTCACACTTTCTTGGATGAGGAGATCCCGGTAAATCTCCCTAATCGGTTTTTTCTTCCTAATAACCTGATATTCTAGAGGCTGCGTAAAGGCCGGCTCATCTGTTTCATTATGTCCATATTTTCTGTAACACATCAGTTCGATAAAGACATCACAGTGGAACTTTTGACGGAGGGCAACAGCAAGCTCTGTCACAAAAACGCACCCTTCGGGATCTTCAGCATTGACATGAAATACGGGGGCTTTAAAGATCTTTGCTATATCCGTGCAGTAAAAAGTAGACCGTGCATCTCTTGGAATTGTGGTAAAGCCAATCTGATTGTTGACGACAAAATGGATCGTCCCTCCTGTAGAATACCCTTCAAGTCTGGACATCTGCAATGTTTCATAAACGACCCCTTGTCCGGCAAGGGCCGCATCGCCATGAACTAAGATAGGAACAACCTTTGCCTGTGCAATCGCATCTCCCCTGTTCACTTGTCGACTTCTTACCTGTCCCTCAACGACCGGATCAACCGATTCCAGGTGACTGGGATTCGGGACAAGAGTCAAGCTCACCTCATGATCATGAACAGTTTTTACCTCAGAATAAAAACCTTTGTGATATTTAACGTCGCCGCTTCCTTCAACGGACGTGGGGATATATCCTTCCTCAAACTCCGAAAAAATTTCAGCATACGATTTATCGAAAATATTTGCCAAAACGTTCAATCTGCCGCGATGGGACATCCCAATGACATACTCATCAATTCCCAAAGCAGCGCCTGTGTCAATTGC
This sequence comes from Parachlamydiaceae bacterium, assembly GCA_037143085.1. Classification (GTDB taxonomy): domain Bacteria; phylum Chlamydiota; class Chlamydiia; order Chlamydiales; family Parachlamydiaceae; genus JBAWVE01. Next base: position 4,412 of record JBAWZJ010000013.1, read on the forward strand.
CGCAGCAAGCATCGGAATAAGCGTTTCAGCCCCCTCTAAAGAAAAACGCTTCTGTCCCACATATTTAGTATGAATAAACGATTCAAAAAGCTCTGATTTGTTGAGATACTGCAAGATAGTTAATTTTTGCTCGATAGAAAATTGTCGAGGATTGTGCTGATGCTCTACTTGATCGCGCAACCACTCCTCAAGTTCCTCGCTATGAATCTCTGCGTATTCGAAACCAATCGTATTACAATATATTCGTTTCAAAGCATTGATAATCTCCAAAAGAGGAGCTGTCTCTGAGTCCAGAATGCCATTTGATGGAAAAAATTTAGGAAGATCTTGCTTCGAAAAACCAAAATTTTCTAAGCGAAGCTGGTCCGGCTCTGAAATAGCCTTTTCAGTGATATCTAGAGGATTTGTCTTCGCTGCAAGATGCCCATACATCCGATACGCCTCACACAGCTGCTTAACCTTCTCCTCATGACCGTTAGCCTCTATCTCTAAATGGGGATAATAAAGAATAGACTTCCCGTTCATTATGACGGGAGAAAGAGTAGGAGATGTCACTGATGTCTCAGCGGGCTGTGTTTCAATCGCTTTAGCGGCATCAAGCTGCTCAAAAACTTGGCGCCATGAGGGATCGACAGTCAAAGGATTTTGCTTGTACAGAGAATACTGCTCCTCAATAAAATCTAGGCTGAGAAAGCCATTCTCTAACAAATTAGCTAACGGTATGTCGTTTCCACTTTTCATTTTTTACAAAGCCTGAGTTACGCAAGAGGTCTACTCTGTAACTTATATCGACAAAGGATTATTTTAGAAGCGTTTTTTTTGTTGCTTTATTTTTGAAATAATTTAACCCTTGCTCCTTCAACGCAAAGGGTAGACCTGATAGAGTGAGGGCGTGAGCTTTCTAAGAAATTCAACGCAAAGACACAGAGGCGCAAAGGAAAAAAAAACACAAAGATGTTAACAAGAACTATGAAAAATATCGAATGTTCCTTTGCGCCTCTGCGCTTTTGCGCCTTTGCGTTGAATCCTCTAAAACATTTCATCTCCCCCCTCTACCGAGTCCTCCTTTGCGCCTTTGCGTTACCTTTTGTTGGATGCTCTTCACCCTCTCAACAAACAGCAACAGTAGAACAAGAGATTAAAGGCCGCGATTATGAGGGAAAGCGATTTGCTGTATATCGTGTTCGTGTTCCGCAAGAATGGATCCGGCGCGATCCTTTACCTAACGAATCTCTCCATGACACAACAAAGGCTATTTGCGAATTTATCATCAAGGAAGATTCTGGCATTATCCGCATAGCGATCCACAACTTTGCATCGGAAACAATAGATCAAAGGATCCCTCCTTCCGCCCAGATTGCTCGGTGGCAAGGGCAGTTTGAATCTTTGTCACCCTTGGAATCGAGTTCTACGCCGCAATCTTTTAGTGGGTATAGCGGGCTATTTTTCAAAGGGGTAGGCGTTCTCAAAGGAGAAGAAGTCATGGTATTAGGATGGAGCTTGCAGATTGCTCCGGAGCACTACCGAATGCTTTCGCGCTATGAGACAAAAGAGCTGAATAAGGAGATGCGGGCTGACGTCACGATCAAGGCCGTCGGACTCAAAGAGTTGATGGAGATTCATCAGGAGGAGATAGACCTTTTTGCCCACTCCTTTGAGTTGATAGAGGAGATTCCCGAGTCCTTATGAAATCTATTTATCACTTTCTTGGTAGCGTTTATTTTGCCTTGATACTCATTACCACTGTCGCTATTTTTGTCGTTGCCGGAACATTTGTAGAATCTGCCACACAGTCACATCGGTACGCTGCTTTGTTTACGTATGAGAGCATTTTCTTTGTAGCGCTGCTGTGGGGGTTTTTCATCAATATTCTTTTCGCGGCAACGAGACGTTGGCCTTTCCGGTTGAACCACGTCCCATTTCTGATCACACATCTTGGACTTCTTATGATTTTAGGAGGCGCTTTGACAAAGCACTATTTTGGAGTGCAGGGGTCGATGCCTATCGTTGAAGGAAGTGGTTCTCATCATATTATTGAACCTAACACCTATGCCATCAGCATGAGAGGAAAACAAGAAAAAATAACCCAATATTATCCTATAGATAACATAAAACACCCCTCGATCAAGCTTATTGGATTTTACCCCCACTCAACACAGCGATACGGCTCGTGGATTAAAGGTTCTAAATTGATGATTAACGGGTTAGCTCCGTTGCCCATAGGAGCTAAAAGCCAGGTTCGTTTTTTTGAAGGGAACTCTCCAGCTTGGGATGTCTATGCTTTGCGGAGTGAAAACGTCGAGGCTACAATAGAAAAGTTGTATAAACAAAATGCTCGAATCGTTGTAACTGATAGGATCTCTGGAAAAATACTTAGAGACTCACCTCTTGATGAAGAGCTTAAGTTCCCTGATTACATTGTTGTCGAATCCATTAAGATTCCTCTGCAAGGGGATAAGACATTGCAAAATATCAACACATTGACCCCATATCTTGGCCAAGGATCCGTTGCTGTCGATATTGTCAGGACTCCACAATTTTCTGTTATCGAAGACGCAAACACTAACGTGCATCTTGTTGTTTTTGACTCAAACGGCCTTCTATGGAGGAGGTCTTTTGCCAATGGGGGCGCTGAATCGCTGATTGCCTATGATGACGGTTTTGGAGGCTATGCAATTTCTGCTGATATCCCTTTCAGTGAGTCCCCTCAAGGACGAAGGGAAAGAGAATCGGCATTAACACATTTGCTCGAAAAACAATTGAGGGAGTTGCCGCTTGAAAAAGGAACTTTATCTCCCCCTTTACAACTTCTTTGGCATGCGTGTGAAGCTACAAACTTAGACTTTCCTTCAACCCTTGTTAGATTCCTTGTCCGGTGGAGTGATACCGGAGGATGGCTTTACCCTCATACCATTCCACTGCCAGATGATTTAGAAAAGGTTTGTTCTGCTATCGATTGGAATTCGGTTTCTCGGAATGATCGGCAAGGGGTTCTATGGAGTGTCATGATGTTTGCACAAATAGACCCTCTCTTACGGCAAGGGATTCCCCCTCTTGAAGTATTACACCAAGTACGTTGGCCCTTAATTGAATCTCTTCGAAAGGAAGATTCATCGACTCCATTCGATTTGCTGACACTGTTGACACAACAGCTGTTCTCTGCAGCGGAGGCTCTACCAAACGCCCCAGACCAAGATGATGACGTCGTTCCTGAAATCCAGGCCGCACGCCTTTCGGCGTACCTCCGCGCATATGAAATCCACCTGAGCACAATAATGAAAGAACCTTCCGAAAGGGAAATGGAGGATCTTCTGCGCATCGGTAAAGATTTACGACTAGAGACTTCCATTACACCCATTTATCAACCGTTACCTCCTGAAAAAAAACTGGAAGATAACGTTCCTTTTGTCGTTCTCTCTGTCGACGGCCGTGAATATCAAGTCGGATATGATCGTGGATTAACGGGATTAAAGTGGCCGACCCTCGGGGGCAACTACCTCGTGGGATTCCAGCCGATGGTTAAGGAAATCCCTTATCACGTCCGTTTAAGAGAAGCACGTCAAATCAATTATCCCGATTCAACCCAAGCTTACAGTTACGAAGCTGATGTGATGATTTCCGATCGTAGGACGGGCGTTGCTGTAGAGAAAACCATTAGTATGAACAATGTTCATGAAACTTCAGATGGATATCGCTTCTACTTATCGTCCATTGCAACGCCAAGCGGCGAGGGAGCAAAACGAGTGCAAATCATCGTCAACCGTGATCCTGCAAAATATTGGATGACATATTCTGGCGCAATTATTCTTTCATGCGGTATTGTGATGCTTTTTGGTCGACGAAGGCTGAGGTTTTTCTAGGATGATCCGTTATTTCTTATTATGTCTAACTATTGCAGTCCTCTTCATTATCCCAATGAATTTGTCGAAAGGGTCATTTCACGATGCAGAAAATTTACCTGTTGCTTGCAACGGCCGTTTTTGTTCCATGGAGTCGGCTGCAAGACAGTGGCTTTACGACTTCTACCACGCGCAACACCTGAAAAAAACAGATTTAACGGCATTTGACGTTACCGAGTCATCAGCCGTAAATCTTTTGTGGATGATTCACTTGCAAGGGCATGACAAATGGGACAATGCTCCATTTTTCTGGGTTCGCTACGCGCAACTGAAGAGTGACTTACAACTCCCGCTAAAAGAAGACCGCTTCAGTTTCCATGTCCTTAAAGGAAAAATTAACGGAGCATCCTCAAATGAGATGCAAGAACTGACGCATCGGTTGAACACATTCGATGGGTATGTTGGAAATCGTAATTCGCAGGATGAGGCTTACGCCCTTTTATATCTGCAGCTAGAGCAGCAAGGAGTAACACCTGATAAGATTGGAAAAACTCTAGAAAATAGCTTTCCCCTCCCCTCCCGCTTGCGAGATGCTGGAACAACATTAAAAATGTTGCCGCTCCGTGCGAAACCGGGAGAATGGGTCTCATTGCATGCTCTTGAAAAAAAGGTGTATGACCCTGAAACAAAGCTGATGGTAAAAATAAAAAATTTCACGTCATTTTCCGATGCTGATTACGGCAAGTTGCAAAAGGCTTATTTCTCTTTAGTGGGCAATAACGACGTTCGTTCATTTTCTAAAGCTTATGAAGAAGCATACGAAACCATTGCCGCAAAACCTTATCGGCAAGCCTCAGGAAAAGCTCTTTATTACCCCTCTATGCTCCGACTCAAAGCAGAAACGTTCTATTATAAGACCCCTCTTATTGAGATGGCGATTGCCTTTTATGCTATTGCCTTAGCTTTGATGTTAATGACAAAACCAAGGGCACTATCTTTTGGCATAGCAGCGCTGCTGACAGGATTTATCATCCACTCAAGCGTCTTGGCTTTACGTTGCTATATATTACAACGCCCGCCGGTATCAAACATGTTTGAAACAGTTGTATACGTCCCTTGGGTGGCATTGCTCATTGGTTGGATATTCTACCTATCTTCACGGTCGAGAATCATTCTGGGAGCTGCCGCATTTACCTCATTAATATTACTTGTTTTGTTAAAACTCACGCAGGTAGATGCCCGTTTCGAAAACGTACAAGCTGTCTTAGACTCTCAATACTGGCTGATCATTCACGTCTTGATGGTTGTCGGCAGCTATGGAGCATTTGCCATCTGCGGTATTTTGGGACACGTCTACTTGATTAACTCGTTAATGAAAAAGAAAACTCAAGATGGAAAAGGAATTTTACATACGATGTACTTTGGCGTAGCGCTGCTGATTCCAGGAACAATCCTCGGAGGCGTATGGGCAGCCGAAAGTTGGGGGCGTTTTTGGGATTGGGACCCCAAGGAGTCGTGGGCATTTATCACGGCTTGTGTCTACCTTTTAGTTATCCACGCCTACACATTTCACCGGATCAAAGACTTTGGCTTAGCTGTTGGGGCCGTAGCAGGTCTTTTAGCTGTCAGCTTCACTTGGTATGGAGTCAACTATATTTTAGGGACAGGACTCCACAGTTATGGTTTTGGCTCAGGAGGCGAAACGATATATTTTATTTATGTTGCAGCGGAATGTTTATTTTTAATCTCTGTTGGGTTTTTACGAAACAGAAAAGATCGGTTCATATGTGGCGACTCTCCATCCTCATAACCTGTTGCATTTTTTCGCTCTTATATGGTAAGGACAAAACTATATGTCTTAATATGATTGTAAAAGATGAAAAAGATGTGATCGTCCGTTCATTACAATCTGTACTGCCACTCATTGACACATGGGTCATTGTCGATACAGGCTCGACAGATGGCACGCAAGAAATTATCAAAAATTTTTTAAAAGATATCCCCGGAGAGTTGCACGAACGCCCTTGGAAAAATTTTGCTTATAATAGAAACGAGGCGTTGGATTTGGCAAAAAACAAAGGAGATTACCTCCTCATGATCGATGCCGATGAGCAACTCGAATATGCCAAAGATTTTGTTCTCCCCCCTTTGAAGCTCGATTATTATTTAATCACCGTCCGCGTCCCCAATTCAGAGCTGCAGCGATATTGTTTAATCAATAACCATCTCGACTGGCGTTGGGAAGGAGTGTTACATGAACACCTACAGAGCAAAGAAGCTAAAACTTTTGCTTTACTTTCCGGAGTCGTCAACTTGGCAACTTCTAACGATGGCAACAGAGCTAAAGACCCAAAAAAGTATTTGAAAGATGCCAAACTTCTCGAAGAGGCTCTTAGAGAAGAACCTAACAACACACGGTACCTATTTTATCTAGCCCAATCTTACGCAATGGCTGGAGAATTTCCAGAGGCTTTGGAGGCTTATCAAAAAAGGGTAGAAGCGAAGCGAGATGAGACAAACCCCGAGATTTTTTGGTCTTTTTATATGATGGGACAGTTAGAAGAGCTTCTCAAAAAACCGCCTGAAGTGTTTTTACAGAGTTATTACAATGCCTTTTATTGTGAAAAAAACAGAGCCGAACCACTGGCTAAAATCTCCCACTACTACTTGAGAACAGATCAATTCATTTTAGCCTACGCCCTTTCAAAGTTTGCCCTTTCTCTTCCTCCAGCGCACTACGGATTTATAGACACTCACGCTTACGATTTTGTTGTTTTGTTTACACTTGGCACCAGCGCAGCCGAACTAGGAAAATTTGATGAAGCCATAGAAGCATACACGGCTCTACTTCAGAAGGATTTGTGCGAAGAGTATCGCAACATTGTCAAAAATCATCTGGAAGAGGTTAATAAAAATAAAAAACGATAGCTTCAGAATAAAAAAATAACAGGTAACCCAATACATCATGTTATTTTAAAATTCTGAAAATAAGGTGTCATGAAATATTTTCACTGTGTACAACTTTTAATCACCCCCCTGTAGACATTGTGATTGAAAAAAATATAGATTCTCTTTATAAATATGGGGAATGCACGATCCCCTATGTGGCATTTCTAACTACGCCAGATTTGGGATCTTACTCAGATCTTATCCGCTTTAATTTGAAGGAATTAAAATGAGACATGTTAAAAGTGAACGTTTGAAGAAGTTTGAAGTTGAACTTAATGATCTTGAACAATGGCTTAAAATGGGCCTCGTTCCAAAAAAAGATGTTGAGAAACACAAAGAAGAGATCTTAGCTGTCAAAGCCAAAATCGAAGAAGAGAAAGAGAGACTCCAATTCCTCAAAGAAAGTGGCGATGCAGAAGAGTATGTAACACCGAAAAAGCAGACTACAAGAACGGGTTACACAGAAATGCCAACAATTCCTGATATCGATATTGCAGATACGGCCACAACATTCGGCGATACTGCCTTCGATATGGAAACAGAGGGAGTTGAGGGGGAAACGTCAATCATCGAAGGACGCGATGATGACGAAGATGAAAAATCCACAGCCGAAGATGATGAGGCTGAAAAGGAAGATGAAGACGAAGACTCTTATTTCAGCGATAAAAACAGATGGCGTCGAGGAGGAATTGTTGACCCTGATGCCAACGACTGGTGATATAAGTCTCTATTTCCACATACCTTTCTGTACAAAGAAGTGTCATTATTGCCACTTCTTTGTTCTCCTAGACAAAATTTCAGAACACAAACGACTGATTGAAGCAATCTGCTTAGATATAGACTTGTGGGCCCAAGCCCTATCGGGAAAAAGGCTTGTATCTATCTATTTTGGAGGAGGAACACCCTCCCTACTCAAACCTGAAGAAATCTCAGCAATCCTCAGCCACGTAAACAAAATAATACCTTTTGATCCTGCCAAGATTGAGATTACCTTAGAGGCTAATCCAGAAACAATCACGAAAGAAAAAATGAGAGCTTTTGCAGACTGCGGAATCAATCGGGTTAGTATCGGAGTGCAAACACTTGATGATGCGCTTCTTGAAAAACTAGGGCGGACACACCGAGCTCAAACATCCATTAATGCCGTCGAAGCAACAGCCTCGGCGGGATTCGACAATATAACAATCGATCTGATGTATGACATCCCCTGTCAAACAATGGAGTCGTGGCAAAACACCCTACAGGGGGTAATAAAACTTCCAATCTCTCATTTATCCCTTTATAACCTCACGATAGAGCCTCACACCGTCTTTTTTAAGTACCAAGAGAAATTGAGAAAAGAACTTCCTGATGCCGAGTGCAGCGCCGACATGTATAAAATGGCGCAGTCTGTGCTCGAGGGCTCCGGTTTAAAACAGTACGAAATTTCAGCCTTTGCACGGGACGGCGCGGTATCGCGACACAATATTGGGTATTGGACAGGACGTCCCTTTCTCGGATTTGGCCCTTCAGCCTTTAGTTACTGGGAAGGAAAAAGATTTCGTGCAGTCGCCAATTTGAACCGCTATGAAGAAGCTTTGCGCTCATCGCGCTCGCCGGTCGACTTTTCAGAAGAACTATTGCCAGAACAACGACGTCGAGAGCTCTTAGCTATAGCCTTGAGATTGAAGTCCGGCGTTGATCTAATTGATTTTCAACAGCAACAAGGCCTTTTGGATCCAGCTCTTATGGATACAATTCACAACCTTCAAAAAGAAGGACTCCTTGCTATTACGCAAAACACGATTTCTCTCACTGAGAAAGGAATCTTGTTTTACGATACCGTCGCTGTTGAAATTATCTAACGCAAGTTTTGGATAAGCAATGGACTCATTTGAGGATCTTTTCTTATCCAAAACTCGCGTTATCTAAGCGTGAACAAATAGAAAAACCGCAGTTTTTTTATCTAAGTTTGGAAGTGGACTTTTCTTCCACTGCTCAATTTTTTGGGAAACAACCCCTTGTGTAGGCAGAGTCAAATCCCAAGCGACACACAAACGGGTGTTTTTATCCAATGTACTTAAAAGTGAATCAAGTAAATGTTTATTGCGATAGGGTGTTTCAATGATAATCTGCGTTGAACCGTCAGCTTTCGACTGTTGTTGCAACTCCTTAATTTCCTTTTCCCGCTTGAGAGGCTCTTTGTCGACGTACCCCGCAAAATAGAATCTTTGAGCAGGAAGTCCTGAAAGCATCAAGGCTAACATTAGCGATGACGGTCCAATAAACGCCTGTACACTAATTCCGCTCTCATTCGCTCGACGTACTAATTTTGCCCCCGGGTCCGCAATGCATGGAAGGCCTCCATCAGAGATTAAGCCCCACCGCTCCCCGTCTCTGATAGGCTTCAGTAAGAAATCGATGTCCTCATCAGGGGTGTGTTCATTGAATACGGCTATCGGCACTTCGTTGAGAGGTTTTTTTGTGGTGAATCTGGCAAGATAACGGCGCCCTGCAGTTGGACTTTCCGCGATGAGTCCATCAAGGGAAGAAACAGCTTTATCCACGCTTACAGGAAGGTATGGAGCATGGTGCTTAACTTCTCCCAACACATTTGGAAGGAGAAGAAGCGCCGGTTTTTCTTGTGGTTTTGAATCTGACATGAAAGCCTCTATAAAGTTAATTTTATCATTAAACGTTCGATCAAGAAATCGGAGTCCATCCCCGTATTTTTTGCTTGTAATTCTGCATCATCGATAGCCAATAGCCCCTGTTTGAACCGCTCTAGCCCGTATGATTGAGACTGCTCGATATGACGATCGAGGATGGATCCTTTCATATATGGGAACTCTTTAGCCACCTCACTGCCCCCTCCCCCTCGTACAAGGATAGAACAAACCTGGAATTCTGTTTGAAACTGGGAGCGGATCTGCCTCAACAAGGCTATCGTAGCAACACCATCGTTAAGGAGACCTTTGCTGATCCTCAATGCAGTGGAGGCGTCTCGACGGAAAATTGCTTCACCAAGCTGCCAGCCGTTATCGAGATTTACAGCGGAGCAGATCGAGATGATATCTTTATGTCCAATGACGTTGCGTTCTCCAACAAAACAGATCAGTTTTTGCAATTCGGTGGACAATAGATCACGGTCTGTGCCTACCTGTTTTATCAATAAATCGCAGTGTTGCTGAGATAGCTGCTTCCCTTCTTTGACAGCTTGCTGATAAAGCCAAAGGGAGGCATTTTTTTCCTTTTCCCATGGTTTCTCTTCAGGGATATCGAGAACGACGCCGACTTTTTCCATTTTTTTATAAAATGTCGTGGCTCGATTAATCGTCGATGCTATCGCTACGAAACAGACAGAGCGATTTGGGGACGAGGCGTATGCCTCCAATTTCAAAGTTGCAGCTTTATCTAATTCGTCGACATTGTGCGCGATGACAACCCGTTTTTTCGCAAAAATATTCAATGTTGTGAGTTCTTGTAAAAGGGAAACGATATTTTGTTTTTCCGCATCAAAACGATATAGACATAAAGCTGGGGTTTTCTCCCCTTTGAGCACAAATGAAGCAATAGCATCCTCAGCTTGTTTGCGTGAGGAAGCTTCCTTGGCAAGGACAAGATAAATTTCAGAGAAGTGATTGGGCATCGCCCCTTCGAGGTGTTTCCCGAAAGCTGCCATAGTAGAGTATTTCATAAAGAGACAAGATACCCTATTTTCTTTTAAAAAGCGAGGGGTTTTGGCGCGCTAGAAACGCCTACTTTTTAGTTACGTTTGGTACATTTTTTTTTGCATAATGTGAGCGTTGATCAATTTCCAGTCCGGGTGCTTTTCCAATAACTTAATGATATCATCTTTATTAAAGGTCGGATTAACGGGATAGAGAGTAGTGATAATCTTCGTTATAAGATCTAAGTCTTCAACGGTATCGACGGTCCATCGATGGTCCGACTGATCAATTTCTTGAGCAACGCTACCTAGCTCGAATAATTCGGGGTGTTTATAAAAATAGGGGGTGACATGCTCCCTTTCTTCCGGATGTTTTGCTTCATGCGCTGCACGCTCTAAAAGTTCAAAAGAAAAGACTTCTGTATCAAGTCCTCTAGGAAATGTTCGTTGGAGCGAATTAGAAACATAGTCGCATTGAGGTTGGTGGTTTTGATAGTAGCCGATTACCCGGTCAACGATCATTGGATCAATGACAGGAC
>JBAWZJ010000014.1:0-15303 GCA_037143085.1 Parachlamydiaceae bacterium
CCCAAAAATCTGGGCTGAAACCTAAATTATGTGACAACCGGATACGCAGGGATTAATGTGTAAAAATTCCAACTTTGAACTATGGACAGTACATAACAATCAATTTTTTAATTTATAATATTTTCTTTTCTGCAGCTTTTAGCAATCGCTCTTTCAGAGTAAGCCAAAGCCCATCGTTGGGAATATTCATGTCGACGATGGCGCTCTCTACCCTTTCAATGTCGAGTTGACGCAGGACTGCATACAATCGTTGCGCTGCTTCTGCAGGATTTAAAGAGTTACCAAGGGAAAATAATCGACATCCCTGAGGGTATTGTCGGTCGCTATAACCTATGATAGCTCCCTCGCTGTCGGCTGGAATTGTTGTCATAAGAAAGAGTCTAGATTTAGGGGCATAGTGCCGATATAGCTGCCCTGGACAGATTGGTGTCTCTCCTCCTTTTTTCATAACTTCAGGAATATAGCCTAAGATTGGTGCAAAATCTTCAGGAACTAACGCGCCAAGACGTGCTACAATCCAGATCTTTTCTTGGTTTAGGTAGAGAATTGTCGATTCAAGGCCTTTATGGCACGCTCCTCCATCGAGTACAGGAAAATCTATGCCAAAATCTGTTTCTACATGTTCTCTCGATGTTGCTGAAGGGCTGCCAGATAAATTTGCTGAGGGCATGACTAAAGGACCTGTTTTGCTCAAGAGCTCACGAGTAAGAAGGTGGTCAGGAACGCGAAATGCTGCTGTAGGTAATCCTGCTCTTGCTATATCGGGAATAGTGTGCGTCTTTGCTGGCAAGATAAGAGTCAAAGGGCCGGGCCAAAAGGTTTTTGACAGTTTATAAAAGTCATCCGGTATCGAGTCGACATAATGAGGAATTTCTTCCGGAGAGGCAACGTGAATAATCAAAGGATTGTTTGAAGGACGTCCCTTCAATGAAAATATATTTGTAATGGCTTCCGGACGGTCGAGTCTCGCTGCTAGGCCATAGACGGTTTCCGTTGGAACGGCAATAACTTTTCCGGATTCTAATAGCAATACTGCTTCAGGTAAGGAAATACGCATTGTCACCTCAATAGTTTGACAATATCGCGTAATGCATTCACAAAGATATCGACTTCTTCTTTAGTGTTGTATAGGCCGAAAGAAACGCGTGCGGTGCCGGCAAGGCCGAAGTGTTGCATGATCGGTTGAGCACAGTGATGTCCTGTGCGTATTGCAACGCCGCGCAAGTCTAGCATCGTTCCGATATCTAAATGATGCATTCCTTCAATGACAAAGCTAATAATGCCTCCCTTATGAGGTGCTGTCCCGATAATCCGCAATCCATCAATTTCCAACATTTTTTCTGTGGCATATGCGAGGAGTTCTTGTTCCCATAATCGGATGTTGTTCATTCCTACAGTTGTTAGATAGTCAATGGCTGCACCAAGGCCTATCGTCTCAGCGATCATCGGAGTTCCTGCTTCAAATTTCATAGGTAAAACATTATATGTTGTTTTCTCGAATGTAACTTTTTCAATCATGTCCCCTCCGCCTTGATAAGGCGGCATGGCATTCAAAAGTTCTTCTTTTCCATACAATATTCCAATACCTGTAGGACCATAAATTTTGTGTCCGGAAAATACGTAAAAGTCTGCTCCGAGATCTATAAGATCTATAGGTTGGTGTGGAGTACTTTGCGCCCCATCAACCAATAATTTTCCTCCAGCTTCATGAACCAAGGAAGCGATTTCTTTTATTGGATTGATTGTTCCTAAAGCATTGGAAACATGCGTGACAGATGCTATTTTTGTTTTTTTTGATAAAAGCTTCGCGAATTCCTCTATGATTAGCTCTCCCCTATCATTTACTGGAGCCACTTTCAATACAGCTCCACGGTCTTCGCAGAGGATTTGCCAGGGAACGATATTGGAGTGATGTTCCATCTCAGTGATAAGTATCTCATCTCCAGGATGGACAAAGGCTTTTCCGAAGGAATAAGCGACCATGTTGATCGATTCCGTTGTCCCTCTTGTGTAAATGATTTCTTCCGGTTTTGCCGCATTCAAAAATGAGGCTATCTTGTTGCGGATATCTTGATAATGTTTGGTTGCATAGACGGATAATTCATAAACAGCGCGATGGACGGTCCCATAATGCTCTGTATAGAAATTATTTATGGCATCGATAACAGCTTTGGGTTTTTGGGCCGTTGCAGCTGAATCAAAATAAACAAGGGGTTTCCCGTGCATGCTTTTTTTCAACATAGGGAAATCGTGGCGAAAGCGACTGATGTTTGGCATAGTCAAAACTTCGAGGCTAGCTCTTTATGTATATTATCGTGCAGTGATGGGATAGTAACCATATTCACGACCTCTTGGCAAAATCCATAAACTAAAATGGCCTTAGCAGATTGTTCGTTAAAACCTCGTGTTTTCATGTAAAAAATCTGATCTTCATCGAGTTGCCCTACTGTCGATCCATGAGAGGCTTTAACGTCATCCGCAAAAATTTCTAAATTAGGTTTACTGTTTGCGCTTGCTCCATCACTGAGAAGTATATTGCTATTAAGTTGGAATGCTTCCGTTTTTTGGGCTGCTTGACGCACTAAAATTTTCCCTTCAAATGCCGAATTACTCGTGTCGTTTAAGGAACCTTTGAATAGTTGCAGTGAGCGGCAATATGGGGCTTGATGGTCTATCAAAACATTGGTGTGCGTTTCATTTTTGTCTGATAACATCCAGACGCCATTCAGCGAAGCTTCCCCATTTTCTCCTGTTAAGGTTACTTTGTAGTCGAAGCGGGCTGTTTCACTTCCGCAGGTGACATTAACGGTTTTTAATGTGCTATTACGCTTGAGAACAGCACGTAGAGCATCGAAATGCCATAAATTGTTGGGGAGGTCTGTGCTTGTTTGCGTATAACTAACATGAGTGTCTTCTTCAATCGCGATATCGGCGACCATATTAAAAGCGTATTTTTCTCCCGATAATACAACCTGTGTCGAGACAAAAGAAATTTGCGATTGGGCGCCAGCAAAAGCTTGTAAACGAGGTACAACGAACATTGGGGTGGTGCCGGCATCGATAATGTTCAATAGTTGTATCGGTGACTCAATAATGGTTTTGGGAGGAAAATAAAAGAATACACCGTCTCGATGTAATGCAGCGTTGATGGTCACGAATGGATCAAGTTCCTCTTTCAGACTTTTGCTCCATTGATTATTGAGAAATGCTCCATATGTACCCATTGCATCAGGGATTGATGAGATCACAACTCTTTTTGGAAGAGCTTCTAAACGGGAAAGAGATGGGGAAAAATGACCATTAATAAAGACTATTGTCGATCCGCGACATTCTGGTAAAAGATGTTCTTCTATTGTCTGCGGAGAAATATTTGTAACTAGAGACGCTTCGTATGACGACGAAAAAAAATTCCGTAATTTAACATAACGATATAGGTCATTTTTACGCGTCGGTAGTCCGATTTCTAGAAAACGATCCCAAGCTTTTGCTCTGAGCTTGCTCAAAGATTCGTTGATTCCTGATTGTCCATAAAGGCTCCATAAAAGAGTCTGGAAAGATTCAGTTTCTTCTTTTTGCTCCGTAATCATCATGGAGCCTCTTTCTCTGCGGTTGCAGACAACCAATCATAGCCTTTCTCTTCAAGCTTCAATGCTTCTTCCGGGCCTCCGGAATGAACAATTTTACCGTCGATCATGACATGAACAATATCAGGTTTTATGTAGTCGAGAAGTCGTTGATAGTGAGTAATTAAAATGAGACCCATCTCTGGATTCATGATCTGATTAACCCCCGAAGCAACAACACGCATCGCGTCGATGTCTAGTCCAGAGTCTGTTTCATCAAGAATTGCTAGTGTTGGCTCAAGCACAGCCATCTGTAAGATCTCGTTCCGTTTCTTTTCTCCACCCGAAAAACCCTCGTTGAGATTTCTTTCTTTGAATTCCGGTTTTACCTCAACAAGGCGCATTTTTTGATCTAATAATTTTTCAAATTCTTCTACGGATAGCTCAGGTAGGTTTTTCGCTTTACGGTTAAAGTTGTATGCTGTTCGTAAAAAGCTGATATTGCTTACCCCAGGAATTTCTACAGGATATTGAAAGCTCATGAAAAGTCCTTGATGCGCACGTTCATCCGGTTCCATTTCGAGTAGATTTTTTCCAAGAAATATAATTTCTCCACCTGTGATAACGTATGCAGGGTGTCCTGCTAAAACTTTTGCCAGTGTCGATTTGCCGGCTCCGTTTGGACCCATGATGGCATGAATCTCGCCTGGATTAACGGTTAAATTCAACCCTTTGAGGATCGGTTTACCTTCTACTGTAACGCTTAAATTCTTAATTTTTAACATTTTATTATCCAACGGAGTTTTCTAGTTTCATGGCCAGCAATTTTTGCGCTTCGGCAGCGAATTCTAAAGGAAGTTCGCGGATGACTTCCTTGCAAAATCCGTTGACGATCATATTGACGGCATCTTCTTGTGAGATGCCGCGAGACATAAAGTAAAATAGCTGTTCTTCATTAAGTTTTGATGTCGAGGCTTCATGTTCGACTTGGCTTTGAGCATTGGCCACTTCAATATAAGGGAATGTGTTGGCAGAACATTTTGCGCCAACTAACATCGAATCGCATTGGGTGTAGTTTCTCGCTCCTGTTGCTCTCGGAACTATTTTTACAAGTCCACGATAGCTATTGTGGGATAGGTCTGCTGCAATACCCTTGGATACGATTGTAGAACGTGTATTTTTGCCTAAATGGATCATTTTTGTGCCGGTGTCCGCTTGCATTCTTCCGTTTGTCAGTGCTACGGAGTAGAATTCTCCTACAGAATTATCGCCTTGTAAAATGCAGCTAGGATATTTCCATGTAATTGCGGCACCAACTTCAACTTGTGTCCATGATATTTTTGAATTGACGCCTGCGCAACGGCCCCGTTTTGTTACAAAATTGAAAATCCCCCCCGCTCCGGTTTCATGATTTCCGGAGAACCAATTCTGTACAGTTGCATACTTGATTTCTGCGTTGTCTAAAGCTATTAGTTCAACGACGGCAGCGTGGAGTTGGTTATTGTCGTAAGCAGGTGCTGTGCATCCTTCTAGATAGCTAACGAATGACCCTTCATCTGCGATGACTAATGTGCGTTCAAATTGTCCGGACTCTTTATCGTTGATTCGGAAATAGGTGGACACTTCCATTGGGCAGCGAACTCCTTTGGGGACATAAACGAAAGAACCGTCTGTGAACACTGCTGAATTTAATGCTGCAAAGAAATTATCTCCGCTAGGAACAACGCTTCCTAGGTATTTTTCTATTAGTTCCGGATATTTTCTGACAGCTTCGGAAATAGAGCAGAGAATCACACCCGCGTCTTCAAGTGTTTTCTTGAATGTCGTGCCTATAGAGACGGAATCGAATATCATGTCGACAGCAACATTCGTTAGCCGTTTTTGTTCATCTACGGGGATGCCTAAACGTTCGAATGTTTTTAAAACCTCGGGATCGACATCGGACAAACTATTCAATTGAGGTTTCGTTTTCGGAGCGGAATAGTATCTAATATTTTGGTAGTCAATCGGAGTATAACTGGCATTTGCCCAATGGGGCTCCTTCATTTCCAACCATTTGCGATAAGCTTTTAGGCGGAATTCGAGCATGTAAGGAGGCTCTTCTTTCTTTGCGGAAAGGGCGCGGATGACGTCTTCGTTAAGACCTTTTTCGAAACTGTCTGTTTCTACATCGGTGGTGAAGCCGTATTTATACTCGGAATTTTCGCGACTAAAGGCTGTTTCTGTGGACATAAATCCTCTGTAAATTCACGAGATAGAGTATCAGATTAAACAATTCATTGTCAAACTATTACGAACTCTTTAGAATATGGTAATTGATATTTTTGGTAGGTCATGTTTACAGGAATTATTCGCGAAATTGGAACGGTTACAGAAACTACGTTTTTTGATGGATTGCTCAAGTTAGAGGTTACCATTGAGGATTCATCTGTTTTGTCTCGCTTAGAGACTGGGGCGAGTATCGCTATTGATGGCGTTTGCTTGACTGTCGTCTCGTTTGATTTATTCAAGATTAAATTTGATGTTATTAATGAAACTCTTGAGCGGACAACGTTAAAAGCAATTCGAAAAAATCAAAAAGTCCACGTGGAACGTTCTGCCCGATTTGGTGATGAAATTGGAGGACATGTTCTTTCGGGTCATGTTTTTGGCGTCGTCACGATTGCTGCTATTAACCAAGATAAAAATAATTGTGAGATCGTTTTTCAAGCTAAACCTGAATGGACCAAATATCTGTTTCCGAAGGGATACATCGCCTTAAATGGAGCCAGCTTAACTCTTGTTGATGTTAATACGGAAAAAGGAACATTTACCGTTCATTTGATCCCTGAAACCCTGAGAAAAACAACATTCGGGATGAAAAAGGTTGGTGATTTTGTGAATCTCGAGTTGGAAACACAGACACAAGCAATTGTAGAGACTATAGAGAGAATTTTATCAAGAAGGAATGAGATTTGATGGAAGCAGGAGATGTTGCAGATATTATAGGGATGCTCGGCGTGACGTGTATTCTTGGAAGCTACTTTTTTTTACAAGCTTCTCTTATTAAAGTGACCGATTTTTCTTACTCGTTGATTAACGGAATTGGAGCTTTGCTCATTATGTATTCCTTATTTTTCCATTGGAACACGTCGTCAGTAGTCATTGAAATTTTTTGGTTTGGCATCAGCCTGTACGGCATTTTAAAAAGATGGGGCGCCAAAAAAAGTGTCTAGCACACTGTCAAATTTAAATTGAAACAGTGTGTTAGTGTGTTGTCGAGATTGAATTTTAGGGTTATGCAAGTAAATCGACTAGTTGGTGTTCTGGATTTTGTTTGATTGCGTACTGCTTTTCCCACTGCTCTCCAAAAAGTACCATTGGACGATTCCAGCGATCATTGACAACAAGGGCGTTAGAGGTCTTCTGAAAAGTTTTTAAATCGCCAAGGATCCATGCGCTGCATTGATAAGGAAGCATTTGCAGTAGAGTTTCGACACCATATTCATCTTTGAGTCTATATTGCATCACTTCAAATTGCAGCTGTCCTACAGCGGCAAAGATAAGATCTCCGCTCAGGTCGTTGGGCTTCAACATCTGAATCGCCCCTTCCTCAGTCAGCTGCAGCACCCCTTTATCGAAAGATTTTCTCTTTCCCACATCTTTTGGGGTAACTTTAGCAAAAATTTCAGGTTGAAATTGAGGAAGAGGTTTGAAGTTGAATCCACCGGTTAAGGAAATCGTATCGCCTACAGAAAATACTCCAGGATTGATTACTCCAACGATGTCGCCTGCGTAACCCAGATCGAGCGTCGTTCTTTCTCCTGCTACCATCCCATGAGGACGTGAGAGGCGTACTTCCCGACCAAGTCTATGGTGTTTAACAACCTGATCTCGCTCAAATTTTCCGGAACATATGCGTAAAAAAGCCATGCTATCGCGATGTCTTTTGTCCATGTTTGCTTGGATTTTGAATACGTAGGCGCTGAAAGAATGTTCTATAGGATCGATTTTCATTTCTTGCCCGTTTGAAGCATCGGCAATACGTTGATGTGGCGGAGGGGCAAAATGCACGAATGCATCAAAAAAAGGCTCCACGCCAAAGTTTGTCAATGCGGAAGCAAAAAATACCGGAGTGACCCGACCGGCAAGGAAATCCTCTCGATTAAACGTGTTCCCTGCCATATCAAGAAGCTCTAAGCTTTGCTTTAATTTATCGACCTCTTCCTGTCCCACGAGTTGAAGTAGCTCATTGCTGTCGAGCGGATATCGAGCAACATCTGCTTTTTGTGCCCCTCCAACTGAAGTGCGACTAAAAATTAGAGCTTCTTTTGAAAGACGATCGTAGACTCCAACGAAATTGCGGTCTGTTCCGATAGGCCAGTTGATAGCGCTTGAATGGATTTGTAGGACATTCTCTACCTCATTCATTAAGTCTAGAGGGTCCTGTCCAGGCATGTCCATTTTATTGATGAAGGTCAGAACGGGGATTTTCCTGAGACGGCACACTTCGAATAATTTGCGTGTTTGTCTTTCAACCCCTTTGGCTGCATCGATGACCATGATGGCGCAGTCTGCAGCTGTGAGTGTTCTATAAGTATCTTCGGAGAAATCTTCGTGGCCTGGGGTGTCGAGCACGTTAATGACCGTATCTTTATACACGAATTGCATCGCAGATGCTGTAATGGAAATCCCCCGTTCCTGCTCCATTGCCATCCAGTCGGATGTTGCGGCCTTTCGTCCTTTTCGTCCTCTGACCATTCCAGCAGTGTGAAGCATACCTGAGTAGAGAAGTAATTTTTCGGTTAGCGTTGTCTTTCCGGCATCAGGGTGACTGATGATGGCAAAGGTGCGTCGTTTATTGATATTTTCTTTCAGGTCCCCGGAGGGAGTCTGGACTGTCATAAGTGATCCATCCGTTTATAGGGAATTGTTGCAATTTTGTAAGCACCAGATGATACCTAATAGATGGTTTAAAATCAACTTTAGGCGTTCTCATTTCTATAGTTTTATTTTGAGTTTTGAGTTATAACCTCTTACCATTGGATGACTGTCTAATGATTTCATCAATCGTATACTGAGGATTTATATGTTGGAAAAAAATAGAAAATCCCCCTTTTTTACTTTGAGAGCTGCTGTTCCAAGGTTCACAAGCGGGATACAAATGGCTTTAATATTTTTAGGATGTTTTGCTTTTGAGAATATTATTTGTTCTTCTGAAAAAAATATTGTTAAGAACGATTTTCTCTCCCGCAACATGATTTTGTTTTCAGGTAATGCGAATATCCCTTTGGCGAGAGAAATTGCAAATTATTTAAATATTGATTTAGGGAATGCTAGGGTAGAAAAATTTAATGATGGTGAAATCCATATCAGTATAGAAAATAGTGTCCGTAACAAAAATGTTTTTGTTTTGCAGTCTAATTGTCCTTCTAAAAACCAGAGTGTGAATGATAATTTGATGGAGCTTTTTCTGATGGTTCGTGCTATGAAGCGTGCTTCTGCAGCGAATATTACAGCAGTGATTCCTTATTACGGTTATGCGCGGCAAGATCGTAAGACTGCGGCTCGCATGCCCATTTCAGCAGCTGATGTAGCTTTAATGTTAGAAGTAGCTGGCATTGATAGAGTTGTCACTGTGGATTTGCATTCAGGACAGATTCAAGGTTTTTTTCGTGACGTGCCCGTCGATAATTTATATGCAACATTCATGTTTGTTTCATATTTTGTTGAAAAAGATTTGCAAAATGTTGTTGTTGTTTCTCCGGATGCTGGGGGGGTTGAAAGAGCAAAAATATTTATGGAAAATTTGTCAAAACAAGGTGTTTCGTCTGAGATGGCGTTAATTAGCAAGCAACGAGCAAAAGCAGGTGTTGTCGCTTCGATGAGTCTTATTGGAGATGTTAGTGGAGCCGATGTTATTATCGTGGACGATATGTGTGATACTGGAGGAACGTTAGTCAAGGCTGCTAAGTTGTTGAAAGATCACGGGGCTAACCGAGTTTTTGTGGCGATCACACATGCTGTATTTTCTGGAGATGCTTTGGAAAAGATAAGAGACTCGGTTATTGATGAAATGGTCATTTCGGATACAATTCCATTAAGGGAAGAAGTTCCACCGAATGTCCATTGTATTTCCATTGCCCCCCTTTTGGGAGAGGCTATACGGCGTATTATGAATGATGAATCTGTTTCAGATCTTTTTCAGTAAGTCTTTTGGCTAGCTTGAAAGCTCCCGTGGTTCGACAGATTGAAAAGCGACGAGCCCTGAATTATGCAAGAGGTCCAATCAAGGGGATTGTGAGAAAAGGGATAAGAATGTAGAATTGACGTTCAGCCTAAATAGCTCAGTTGGTAGAGCAGCGCATTCGTAATGCGAAGGTCGTCAGTTCGATTCTGGCTTTAGGCAATCTGTCGATCAATCTCTTACGGCTCGAGGGCGTTTTTTGTTGCTGTATCGTGTTTACGCTTCAATGAGTCTTTCCACTGCCCCACAACCTTCCTAATTGAATGTCCTATCGAAAGTTGCCCACCAAATACGGTGTCATGACAAATGTACCTAGGAAATTGAGGGGCAGGCACCTTTAACGTTTTTAACAGTTCTGGAGTGTCGTGTTCTCGCCATAAAACGATGACGGAACCAGGGGTGTCCTCTTCTTTCTTCATTGCGAATTTAAATTCAAAAAGGAAGTTTTCAATAACTCCACATTGTATTTGTTTTCTATAATAAGGGGTTTCAAGAATAATCACTTTATCTGCTCCATAGAATTCCCTCCATGAGCCTTTATCATCCTCCGCACACAAAGTGATGTCTAAAAAGACATGCGAAGCACCCAACGCTAACAATTCTTTTCTTAATGATTCTAAATATTTGTGTAGATATTCAGTTGCCTCCGCATGTCGTTCCCAATAGTAGGAAATAAAAATTTTAGGTGATGTTTTTTCTCCAAATATCGTTTTCAATGGAAAAATATTAGGATCCAATGCAATTCCTTCATAGGGGTCAGGTGTCTTTTCAAAAGAGGATAGTAAAATGTCTTTTTTTTCTAGAATTTCTAGAGAAAATAACGAACGGGCTTTTGATTGAAGGACATAGTCAAGAGGTGTAAAACCGAGAATGTCCGTAGCATCCATAGCCCCACCGTGTCCAATCATTTGTATTATGTTTTTCATATCACCTATTTGACAGGCTTTATGGAGAAGAGTGCGACCTGAGTCGTCTGTTAGAGATAAGGATTCTTCGTGATCTTCTTCAGTTACACGTTCTTCAGTTTTTTGACTGGCGTTGATTGAAATGATCTGAGAAATTTTATTCGGTGAAAGAGAACAGTGTATGGCAGAGCGTATGGCTTCTTTATGTATCGAACAAATATAATCAAAAAAAACACGGTTAAGTCTAGTCTGTTTTTTGGTCGGATCAGGGGGCGTCTCGCTTGTCTCTTCAAGGAGTTTCATACTCCGCATCAATAGATCATATTCATGATCTAGGCCTGTTTCACCTGTTCTCAACATACAAACACAAGGTATTTCACCTTTCGCATTTTTCGTAATAAGAGTTGAGTGATCGCTTAGTAAAGAAATGATTTTTTGATCGCTACGGAGTATCGACCAAGATCTGCAAGCATAATGAAGGGCTGTATTTCCTGAGTTGTCGACAGTTCTAATATTAGCACCTGCAAAAACTAGAGAGGCAACTATTTTCGGCAGTCCTTGCCGGCAGGCTATGTGGAGGACCGTTGTCCCTTTATAAATCTGATTTAACTTCGGTGCTATACCATCACGGTCCATAACGTCTTTAGAGAATTGAGTGATTTGTCTGGCAATGTTTTGATCTTGATTGTAGGGAATAAGCTGGGAGATGCTTGTCATTTGTTGTTGGTTTCCTTATAGACGAAGTTTTGAGAGAGGAGCAAGTGTCTTGGAGTGAGTTTTAAGATTGTACAAAAACGAATTGATAAAATAAAATTATTTTCTTTTCCATGCTTCAAGAAATGGGCTATTTGTTCTTTTTTCTTGATCAACATTAATCACGAATTTTTTATAATCTTGTTCAGAAAAGGTTGTATCTATGCTATTTTCTTCAAGGAATAAATGGTTGTTAAAGCTCCAGCCCTCTTGTTCCCGGCATTAAATGGATGGGTTTGGATGATATGGAAGAGATAGGCTGCTGCTTTATCATAATCGTTTTGTGAAGGTGTTCGCCAAACATAGAGGCTTTAGGCATTTAGGGGAGCAACCGTTCCCCTAAAAAAACAGCTAAAGGATAAAATCCTTTGGAATCCTATCTCGTTTGTTTTGCTGGCCATCTGATATTTCAATAGAAAGGGGGGCGACAATTGTCCCCCACCCTTCAAAAAAAGAGGAATGCCCTCTTTCATTTATCTTTCCAAACTACGGAGTGTTTTCACATGATGATGTCTTTCACCCAACGCCGATGTCTATTACTTTAAGGTAATAATAAGTTCCGTACTTTCTATCAGGGAGCTGTTAAAAGCTGTTAACTCATATGTATCGACTACATTGTTATGACGGTTGTTATCGTTATAAGAAAACGGGCCTGAAACGCCGACTGTATAGATGAGAATCCCATTGCGATAAAGATTGTATCCAATCACATTAGGGCCTGGACTTGCTGTCCAATAAAGCTTATGAATTCTGTCTGTTTGCGTAAGAAATCGCAGTTTAGCTACGTTCCCCTTAAAACTAGCAGGAGGCAAAGTTGAATTTGAAGCTATGGTTATTCCTACGGGTGAACCGCCGCCTGTAATGGTATCTATAACAGTGTTAGTGCTTGTGTCTATTACAGAGATCGTATTGCTGTCGTGATTAGTTACATAAGCAAATGCACTATCAGGGGTGATAGCGACTTGGATATCGGTAGCACCTACAGTAATAGTGCTGATTACTGTGTTATCGCTTGTTCTAATGACAGAAACGGTGCCGTCAATCAAATTAGGAACATAAACGAATGAACCATTTGGGGTGATTGCGAGGTCTAAAGGGCCGTTACCAACTGCAACAGTATCTACAACAGTATTTGAGGTTGTGTCAATGACGGAAACGGTGTTTGCTCCATTATTAGAAATATAAGCAAATTTACCATCTGGAGTAATGGCAACGGCTGCCGGAGTAGTTCCGACGGTAATGGTGTTTATAACAGTGTTGGAGGTTGTATTGATAACAGATACATTATTTGAGTCTTCATTTGTTACATAAGCAAACTTGCCATCTGGGGTGATTGCAATGATTGATGGAGCGTCACCGACGCTTATTGGGGCTCCCACAACTGTATTAGAGGTCGTATTAATGCGATAAACATTGTTGTCGCCAAAATTAGCAACATAAGCAAACGCACCATCTGGAGTAAACGCAATCCCTATAGGAAATACGCCAACGGAAATGGGGGAACCTACAAGAGTATTTGTATTAGTATCAATGACTGAAATATTATTGCTAGAAGGGTTGCTATTAGACACGTATACAAAAGCTCCATCAGGGGTGGCTGCAATTCCGTTTGGTCCTTGAGAGGGGAAACTAGGTATGGTAGCTATAATGGTGTTAGTGCTGGTATCGATGACTGAAATAGTGTTGTCTTGAGCGTTTGTAAAATATGCGTTTGGAAGAGCAAATACATGACTTGCATAGGTTGTCAAAAAAACAAGTAGCAAAGACATTATATAACGAAGGAAGTAACGTGTTATGTTGTACCAAAGGGATTTTCGCTTAGATTGAAATTGCAAATAAGGAGTCAAGTTTGGCATATCAAAGCCAAGGCTTAGATGTATATTATTTTTCATAAAAAACTCCTTCATGTCTTTTTTGGGGAAGCTTGAACAAAAATGTACAAGGTCGAGAAAATATGCTTATACTGAATGTATATGAAGAAATTTAAATTATAATCAAGGGTAATCACTTTCGGTATAAAATGCGGTAGTGTTTTAAGAGAACCCCCTTTACCATGTTGTTTCAAGCGGTTGGATGTTATTGAATTGTCTGGGTATCTCCCGCATTCATAAAAGGTATAAACAATAAAATAAAAGTTCGTTGGAGGTTCTTATGTTTCGTTTATCAACTAGTTCATTACAAACACCATGTGCGCCTTCGCATTGCATAAATGAAGAGCATCGAACAAAGGTTTGCCTAAGCCTAGCATTGAAGAGTGAATTAATAATCCATATATCATCAATATCAGATCAGCGGGAACCGCTGGGTTTTAGAGGATTGTTTTGATCTTAATAAAGGGAGGTCTGTGCTTGAGACTGCAATGGAAGAAGTTCAGGATCGTTTATCGGACGATAAAATTCTCATCCTCTTATCGTATTACACAACACATTCTGAGCTAGCTAAAGATGTAAACATGAACCTCCTCCATATGTTAGCTAGAAATTGCCACGGTTCGGATAGATTTGCATCCCTCTTGCTCAAGATGTCTGATGTATATCCTAAAATGCTAACAGAAAGAATGACGCTCCCTGGTAATCTTGAGTTGACTCCTACCGAGATGACCATTTATACCTCTTATAATGAGGAGTTGATGATAGCCATGGTTAATAAGTATTATGAAAACTGTGGTGGGTTAAACATGGAAAATAGACAGAAGTTACTTTTCTCTGCACAATGGTTAAGTGGTAGTGGAGCATGTTGGACAGCTTTAAAAGGGAGAAATCTGGTTGCCTACATTGAACGTTTACCTGAAGTACGAGAGCAAAGAGATGAGCCCCTTCCTAAACGAGTAGTCGCAAGCGCGTCGAACATTTTTTTAAATACAGCGGTCTCCCGAGATGAAAACGGCCTACGTTTGCCCACAACAACTGAATTTCAATCAGATGGTACGGTCGTTCAACGGAGTGGTGGAGCTACGCATATATCAAAAGGAATGGATTCTGGAGTATTTGCAAGTAGGTTTGGAGGATTTATGCAACTAGATCCTCTTCAGATAGCACCGTCCGCTCGACCGGGTCGTTTTGAACCTTCGGAGACTACTCACAGTGCAAGTAAGGCTAGTGGTAGTTATACCATCAACCAATTTGGAGTTCACAAAACCGGCACTCCTAGTGGTATTGTTTCTTCTGTTACATATCAACAGCCGCATCGGCAAGAGCAGGCAAGACCTTATCCGGTCAACATCATTGAAAGTTTCTTATCAACCCCAATAGACTCATCAGACTGCATGGCAAGTAATGCAGGTAGTATTCCTTCTACGGATGAATATGTAAACTTGTTAATGCAAATTTTTGGAAAAAGATTACAACAGCGTTCTCAAATCATTTATTATCGAACTGAGAAACATTGTCGTTTATTGGTTACCAATTCTTCCGAACCGGGACGTATAGGTATTGTGGATTCACAAGAATATATAAGTGATGGAAAGGCAACAATAATCGCATATCCACTCCGAGGTATTTCTGAAGAGCTAGCTTTGCAAATGCAGGTGTCTCTCACACAGGCATGTAAAGCTTTGGATATCAAGCTTCATTATATCCCTCATTATTGTGAAACAATATTAGATAATTACAGAGTGATGTTTTCCTATGGAGGAAGAGTTATTTAGTCTGTTTAACAATTATACCGAACGTTATTCAAAGGAGCGGTGAGCTGTAGCACAAATATGGAGCATTCAATCAAAATAACACATAAAAACAAGTAAAGCCTTTCACGTTCGATATATACTGATTCCAGCTAAAAAGTCCAACTTTCAACTGGAATCAGTATATAGTCCTTCCAACTGAAAGTTGGACTTTTTAAGTCGCAGCCAAGCGTA
>JBAWZJ010000015.1:0-15182 GCA_037143085.1 Parachlamydiaceae bacterium
TTTTTATTTGTAGATAAATTATTTAAAAAAAATAAGCGTGCGTAAGGTGAGTTATGAGCAGTATATACTGGTTCCAGTTGAAATTTGGAAAATTTGGCTAGCTTGAAAGCTCCCGCGATTGAACAAATCGCGTCGAGGCTAATATTAGCCAATATGACCCTCGACACGATTTTTCAATCCCGGGGCTTTGAAGCTGCCAAAAGTCCAACTTTCAGCTGGAACCAGTATATGCAAGAATAGGTCGTTATAATTAAATGTTGATTCCAACTTTTGAATCACGTTCGGCATAATGAAAATTAAAGGTTTTTGTGGTTAATTCTGAATTATATCGTATATTAGGAACTTCACTTGGAGCCTCTTATGGGTCCTCCTTTGCATCGGATCGAAATAGTTATGCTTCCACTTGCTTAGCTGTGACCGGCGGGTTGATCGGATATACTGCCGTGCAGATGACTTTAAAAATAATAGATATCGCTACTCGGTCATTTCTCAAAAATCAAGAGGAGGTACCTCTTCTTTGTAAACGCTGTTTGA
This sequence comes from Parachlamydiaceae bacterium, assembly GCA_037143085.1. Lineage (GTDB taxonomy): Bacteria > Chlamydiota > Chlamydiia > Chlamydiales > Parachlamydiaceae > JBAWVE01. Next base: position 535 of record JBAWZJ010000015.1, read on the forward strand.
TGGATACAAAAGTAAGATTAATGATTACAGCAAATGGTGAACCGGCTTCTTCTATGGCGATTGTCCCAATAGAAACAACTGTAGATATTACAAAAAATCAACTAAGGCCTCATGATTTCATACGCAATTCACTTGCAGTGAATGCATCAGAGCGGTCTTTAGTTATTCACTCACCTTACGCAAACCGAGCGACATTTGGGCTGAAGCGAAAGCTCTCGCGGTCGAGCTCGCTTGAGCGACCTAATATTTAAAAATATGAGGCCGCTCACGCGAGCTCGACCCCGAGGCTTTGGCTCAGCCGAAATGTTGCTCCGTTTGCGTAAGGTGAGTTAAACATTGTACAAAGTCGAGTTAAGGGACTGGAAAGAAATAAACTAAACGATCTTTAAAACCCATGAAAATGTATTTTTTTGGAGATGAAGACTACTTTTTTTTGCGAAGCGATTTCTGGAGAACGTGTTGGGTCCTGATTGCAACCCTAAACTATCGGCGATTGAGGCGGGTTTGACGTGGCAGTTAAAATCTATCTGCTTCGTATTACCCGGGCTTTTTCTTTTCTTTTTTTTCAGGATCTATAATACCGATTAAAAAATCCATTCGAAGATGAGGATTAGACGGAGGTGGATTTTTTTTCCTTCGTTTAGCTTCTTCTTTTGCAGCTTTTTCGAGTTTTTTTAAAATATCATTATTACTATTAGACTTCTGTATCGGATCCATGATTATCCCCTTTCTCGAAGGTTGTTAAAAAAATTGTTAACTCAGAGGGTCTCCCAGTACTGGAGGCTTCAGAGTTAGGTTCCATCTTTAATACTTTGAATCTTGTTCCAGGGCGGAAAAGAATCTCTCCTCCACACTCTTGATTGAGGTGGCTCAGATCGCTTCCAGACTCACTATCCGCATGAATTACATACAAGATATTTCCATTCCATTCATCTTGTTTTCCGGTGCTGGTAAATGCAGGTTCAGAAATAATAGACCCGGGTTGATAAGCGTTTACGAGATCGTCTAAATTTTTAACAGTCATTCGACGATATAAGGTTTTTGGATTTTCTAAACGATTTTGATTTACATAAGATGTAGCCATTAATATTTTAATAAGAATAGTTTTAATATGTAAATCAGGGGACTTGGAAGATAGAAACAGAGGAGCTTTTCCGTGGCGCAGTAATCGATTAATGTCCTGATAAGTACTGGAATCTGTATTAATGTATTCCTTGACTCCAAATTCCGATATATATTTTTTACGGTCGCTTGCTAGTGTTGGAGGTTGTGTATAGTCGCTCATACTATAGGACAGAAGAATTTGTTCGTGTTTTTTTGGGGGAGAGAAGATGTTTTTAGCTAATTTCGCGAAATAGAGTCCCTTAGAGGTGCGACGGCTTTTGAATATTCCGATGCTATAAGAGAGTGTCAACCCGACGGTAAATACACAATCGCCGAAGCAAGAAGGTTTTAGATGACTTCTATAATATTGGAATAATTGGCAAGTCCATTGTCGGCAGTTAAGAAAATCAAAGGTTCGACAGTTGCTTGAGCTATAAGGATTCGGTCGAATGGGTCTCGATGAATATCTTTGAGACGATTTACAGCAGAGGCATGACGTGCTGTGATGGGAAGTTCCAAGAAACCACTTTTGGTAATAGCTTCGACCAAGGCGTCGACATCGGCATCTAGCTTTTTTAGTCGTATTTTAATTGTAGCTTCCCAAATCGAAGCAGCACTTACATAAACTTCATCCGCATCCAATATTTTGGATCGTGCTTTTTTTGTGAGTTTGCGATCGTTGTTGACACACCAGAGAAACACATGAGTATCGATTAAAAGTCTCATAGAACTAATCCTCAAATTCAGAGATAAGGTGTTCGGGCAGTGGAGCGTCAAAATCTTTGGAGATTTTAACTTTACCTTTGAGGACACCAAAGGTGCGTTGAGATTTTTTTTTGATCGGCCCAAGTGTTGCAATTGGCTTTCCTGCCATTGCAATCGTGATTTCCTCCCCTTGCAAAGCACAGTTTACAAGTTTTGAGAAATGAGTCTTGGCTTCATGAATATTGACAAATCGCATAAAGTTCCTTTTTAATTTCATGGAATAGGACTAGACTTAGTCTAGTCTATTCTCATTATAATTGTAAAGATGTTTAATCCCACCCTAATAATTCCGTTTCCACTTCAGCAGCAGTTGTCCCTCGGTATCATCCCCAACCTGCGCTTGGAGTTTAATTCTATTTGTTAAAGCTGCCTCAATGGCGATACGATTCACATCGCTTTTGATCACAGAAACTAGCACACCTTCTGAAATATACTTTCCAACTTCTACATCGACACTAGTGCTGTCATCTCCTTCTGATCGGGAGATCTCAAACCTGTCAATCCGGAGGGTTGAGCGTATTTTTGAAAGCACATCAGGTCCTTGCTGATTGGTTTTGAGATTTGTAATCGATTCCGATAGCTGAGTTCCTTGAAACTGGGATATCTCCGATGAGCCCCGATTAAACAGAATCCACGAGAGAATTTCCTTCTGGGGGAGCGGAGGGTTCGATCGGAATGAAATCGTCGGGTTTTTCACTGAACCTCGTGCGATCACATCAACATCGACTTTATCTAAATCTTTGCTTGCAATGACATACAAAGTTGTTTTTTTCTCCACATCACCATCGAATGATATTGTGCCTTTTTGGATCTCAAAGGGGTTGCCGTTGAATAGATACTCTCCATCGACAATTTTCAGTCCTCCTTTCAACTCAGAATTCTCAACTGTTCCGTTGACGGTGATAGCCCCTCCCCATATAGACTTCAAATCACGTCCTTCTATTTGCAGATTGTCCGGAAGGCTGACTTGGATCTCCATTGTCAGCGGCCATTTTGAGGTGTCGGCAACGAGAAGGGAAGGGGGGGCGTTCGTTGGTCTGTTGATATAAATGACATCAACGCTGTTGACAACAGCGGATGATTTATCCGGAATGGAGATTAACCCGCTATCCAATGAAAGAGTTCCTTGCAACTTGCCGGCTTCTCTGTCTCCTTTAAATGTTAAAGGACCACTACAGACGGCATACACATAATCTTGTTGTAGAAAGATTGTGTGATTCAAAATGAGATCTAATGTGAACGGATATTCATCACTTAGCATCACAGATCCGTTTCCTGTGACAGTGCCACCGTTACGGTCCATGCCTCGGATATCGACAATCTTCAGTGCTGATCCTTCCCCTTCCAAATGGGCTGTAATTCCAGAAAGAACAACGCCGATTTCCGGGATTTCATAGACGCCTTTAGAGAGGTCGCATGTCCCTGTGATTATGGGATGGGCAACCGTTCCGCCTAACGAAACAGTTGCTTCAGCTTCGCCAGAAACGAGTATGCTGGTCCCAGAAAATAGTTGAAGAAGCTCCGAAATTTCTCCTGTGGCTGAAAGGGTGCCACTAACAGGGGCTTTCGGGTCGATATGAAAAGAGAGGGGTATAAGAGATAGCTTGGCGTCAACATGAAAATTAAATACCAAAGGAGAGGATCCTGGGCTAGTGATAGTTCCTGAACAGGAGATTCTTCCATCCTTGAATGAAAGGGAAAGTTCTCCCGTCGCGCTAGTGCTATTTCCCATAAATTCCTTCCCATTTGCGATCGCTTGAATCCCGAGGCTTTGACGTTGATCTAGTGTAAAGGAATTATGGGGAATAGCACTAATGCATTGTTTTATCAAAATGAGATTGTAAATGTGCGCTGTTAGTTCGATTTGCGGATTCTCCGGATCCCCGCTAAGTATAGCCTCTCCCGAAACGATACCGTCAACAGGCATATCGGTCATAAGTAAAGCTGAAAGGGGGATGGCATCGACGGTCATCGATCCTGAAATCGAATTGAGACTATCCTCCGCAGCGGCTATCTGAAAAAGAAATAGAAAAATAAATACAATTTTCAACATTTAAAAACTCTGTCCAATACTAAAATATACTTGAAACGCCTTGTCCAAGTGAATCCTTGGATTAAATGGAAATGCAATATCCAAACGGATAGGTCCTACAGGTGTGTGATAACGAATTCCAATTCCTGCTGCTTGTAGTTGTTTGTAGTTGAATTGGGGGAGCGACTCCGCATAGACGTTACCAATATCGTAAAAAAGAACCAATCCAAAAGGATCTTTTACACGCATCCTCAACTCTCCCGAATAAACCATTACCGATCTACCTCCAATCGGTTTGTCGCGGTAGTCCAATGGACTGACTGTCAAGTAGTGGTAACCGCGGAGTAGGGTGTCCGATCCTGCATAAAACCGTTCTGATGGGGGAATGGCGTGTTTGTTGGCTCCCCATATCGATCCAAGCGTCGCTTTTCCTGCGACGACAAATCGATGCTCCGAATCAAGAGGATAGTATCCTGTTGCGATAAATAGATTCGTTGAATAGGAAAAGCATGGTGAGAGAGTTTGCAATGTAGGGGTCGTCTTGAAATGTAGTGTCATCCCTTCAGTTGGATCTAGCAGGCTGTTAGCTTTGTTCCAATAAATTTGCAAAGGAACTTTAACGAGGTTGAAATTGCCGTTGTTATTCGAATGAGTATTCAAAAGACGGGTAAACATCCCCCCATAGGAAAAGCGTAAATTATCGTTGAACTGCCGTTCGAAAATTCCCGAGAAGCTGTAAGATATCTCTCTAAAAGCCTTAACGTCTTCATGTTCTGCCTCAAGAGTCCAAATCAAATCTTGCCGAGCACATAAAAAATCAGGCTGCACGTATCTGATTGACCCGTCTTGCTTGATTTGCCAGGCATTTATATTAAAACTGAGCTTTTCTCCTAACGAGCGTATATTGCGATGCTCCCACTCAAAGGTAGCTCCGGGCCCCAGGTCTGTTGCATAACCGATACCAAAAGCGATACTCCTCATTTTAGCTTCTTTGACAACAATGTGCATTGGCAGGGTCCCATCTTCTTGGACGCTGTTATCATTAGTGATGTTGATCGTGCTAAAAAGTCCGGTCAATTCCAAGGCATTAAATGTTCTCTGTACATAATAAGGGTCGTACGAAGCTCCGTATCTCCAAGCAATTTTACGGCAGAAAAATATGGGTAAAATATCTTTGTTTCCGGAAATATCGGTTTCACCAAAAAAAGCCAATGGTCCGCTATCGACGTAAAAAACAACGGAAACTGTATTAGCCGATTGATCGGCGTAGACTTCTCTTTTGATAATCTTTCCCAAAGGATAGCCCGAGCGTTCCAGTTGGTCTATTAAGATGTCTTCAGCATCAATGATGTTTTCCGGAAATGCAATAGCTCCTGTATCAATACCCAATTCGTTGTCACAAATGATATCATAGGGAAATGGAAAAGCAGTTTCGTTAGAAGAGAGAATTTCTATAGAATCGAAAAGATAGACTGGTCCTGTATTCACTGAAAGCTTCAGGGTAAATGGAATGGTGTCTCTGTCGATGGAGGCGTCTATAGAGGCTCCATAATAGCCGACACTCTGTAATGCTTTGAGCAGGTTTGGAATATCATCATTAATTCGTCTTTTTAAAGAAGCTTCTGTTGTTGGAGGAAATTCTTGTAAGGAAACGAGATGTGAAGCCGAAGCCAAAAGCGAACCAACCTCTTCATCGACCCCATAAAATTCGATGTCGTAAGGGATATCTCCGACTAAAGAAAGAGGGGATGACAATAAGAAAAAAAATAGAACGAAATAACGAGTCATAGGGGAAAGTTTACATTATTCATTCAATCATCTCAAGAAAGAAAAAAATTGAAAAAATGAATAAAGTTTATTGCTTTTTATAAAATTGTGTGTTAAAATGGGTGCAATAAAAATAAATTGTAGGGGTATTTAATGACATCCATTTCAGTTGAAAACAGAGGGAATAATATAATTGTTCCAGAGAACTTAGAGAGAGATATTGTAGGTTTTAGAGTAAGACCTGAAACGTTACGTACCGTTAGTGATGTAGCTGAAAACGCTTTAGAATGTTACAAAAATGCTCAATTGCATATCTCAGATCATTTAAAAAGATTTTCTGTAATAAATTTTGCTAGAATAACAGGTGGTGGAGCTGCGGCGGCCGGACTCGGCGCTGTGTGTTATTATGGATATCAACCTGTCCGGGATTATGTTATGCAAAAATTGTTTGGAGACTTCGGTAGTTATGTTGCACCATTTGTTTTCAATGGAATAACAGGTTCTGCTTTTGCTGTAGTTCAACGCATAACAAATCCTGGCCATCAAGGCGGGCAAAGTTATTTGAAATATCTTGTAATAGGAAGTGTGATGTTGGCGGGATATACCATTTATAAAGGAGCACAACTGACTGCAAATCCTGTTCAGAACCATTTCGACAGAAAAGAGAAGACAGCAGAAGAGCAGATGCTGCAGTCAAAACAAAAGTTGATTAGTGATTTAAAAGCAACATACTCTGAGTTGTCAAACAACATAATGGAAGATTACAAAGAGATCAAAGGGATCGATTCATCTTCCATTTGGTCAGCATTTCGAGATAATATCAGGCAATTGGAAGCTGAATTGCCAGCTGTAAAACAACAATGGTTAGAACAGTTTCCTCTTGATGAGATAACAATCGAGACCATTTTTACTCAAGTTCGTGAAAAATTAGCAACTATTCGCGCAGAATCAATGTCTTTTAAAGAAGGAAAAGGTGGGTATAACCTCGGTTTATTACTAGATACCCAAGAAGCGTATTTGGATAAATCGATTATTCCTAGGTTTGTGAGGAATTCTGTTGATCGGATGAATGCAGAGTCTGTAGGGGTGCTTAGTAAGATTCGAGGCGTTGCGGCTTCAACTTCTGCTGGTCTCTCGCTCGCAGTAAGCGGTGCTGTTGTTGGCTCCTTAACGGGAGCTGCGGCTTCCTCTTATGCTGGTGGAGCAACTCATTGGATGCCGACTCAGGGAGATTTTGAATCAATGAAAGATTGTGGGATAAATCCATCCAAATTCTGTGCTCAAGACGTAGCTTTAAATTTTGCTCCGCAAATAATACTCGCTGCATCAGGATTAGTTGCTGGGTTGAGATATGGATACCATTCGATCTCAAAAAAATGTGAGCAATGGGGTAAAAAGGCTGAAAAAGTAGAGGAATCTAAACAACTGGCACGATCAGATCTTTTTGCCTTATATGATGGAATAGCCGATAGTTTAAAAACTGTAAGACAAGCTAGAAATATTGAGAAAAAATTGCCTATTATTAAAAAGGCAATCGCTTCATTAGGAGTAGAAGAAACTTCTGGTGAAGTGTTGAAAAAGCTTGAAGAGAAGGTGTCTAAAAAGATAAAAGCTTCACTGGTTAACAGTGCGGTTGTCAAACCGACTATCTTTGCAGCGGCCTAATCTGTGCAAGAAGATAACTGAAGTTTCCTAATGGAGTTGGATATACTGCTCATAGCTCAGAATTTGGCATTTTTGGCGCGCTAAAAATGCCAGATTTTGAATCACGTTCGGTATATCCAATTCCATTTTTTTTGATACGGTCTTTGCGTTTAGTTTATGCGTGTGATATAACAATTTCTCAGGACATGGAACATCATTATGGCTATTAGTACGTTTAACCTTTTCTCTATTGGTATTGGCCCATCTAGCTCTCACACTGTGGGCCCGATGAGAGCTGCGCGACAATTTGTTTTAAAACTCGATCAAGAAAATTTGCTAAGCAGAGTTTGTAGCGTCAAAGTCGATCTTTATGGTTCATTGGCGTTAACAGGTAAAGGACACAGCACAGACGTTGCCATCCTTCTCGGATTGGAAGGTGAAACAGCCGACGGTGTCGATCCAAATCAGGTGGAAGCAAAAGTTCAGCGGGTTCGTTCTGAACACACCTTGAATCTCTTTGGCAGACACAAAGTTTCTTTCGATGAACCCTCTCAACTTATTTTCCACTACGACAAACAGCTACCCTACCATCCTAATGGAATGCGCTTTCATGCCTTTGACGCTAGTGGCAAAGAGCTTAAGGTTGAAGTCTACTACTCTGTTGGAGGAGGATTTATTGTCGACCACGCTGCAGCAAGCTGTGACAAACATATTGTAGAAAACAGCCACAAGCTCCCACATCCATTTAAAACAGCAGAGCAGCTCTTGCAGATGTGCCGCGACAACAAGATGACAATAGAACAGATCGTGATGGAAAACGAACTTACCTGGCGCTCAAAAGAAGAGATTCGAGCAGGGTTATTGAAAATCTGGAATGTGATGAAAGAATGCGTTGAACGAGGATGCCATCATGAAGGGATCCTTCCTGGCGGACTCAATGTGAAGCGGCGGGCTCCAGGACTCCTCCGTTCACTCATCGATCCAAACCGCAAAAAAAATCCAGCGGAAGTGATGGAATGGGTGAGTTTATGGGCGCTTGCTGTTAACGAAGAAAACGCATCCGGCGGGCGCGTCGTCACAGCTCCAACCAATGGGGCTGCTGGCGTTATTCCCGCAGTGATGCATTATTACGAAATCATGACAGATAACGCCTCCGACGACGGTGTCATCACATTCATGCTCACAGCAGGTGCGATGGGGATCTTATACAAAGAAGGAGCCTCAATATCTGCTGCAGAGATGGGGTGCATGGGTGAAGTCGGCGTCGCTTGCTCAATGGCAGCCGCAGGTTTGACAGCAGCCCTTGGCGGGTCGAATGAACAGATTGAAAATGCTGCTGAAATAGGGATGGAACATAACCTAGGTTTAACATGTGACCCTATTAAAGGACTTGTCCAGATCCCTTGCATCGAGCGCAATACAATGGGCGCCATCAAAGGAATTAACGCTGCGATGCTTGCCCTTCAGGGGGACGGCATCCACCGCGTATCCCTTGACCAAGTCATTGCCACAATGCGACAGACAGGACGTGATATGAAAGATACCTATAAAGAAACCTCCCTTGGGGGACTCGCTGTAAACGTACCGGAATGTTAATGAATAAATTTGAAGAAAGAGAAAGTGTCGTCCTCGAAAATCACGGGCAGAAGTTCTTTGGAATATTCCACAAACCTCTTTCGCATGAACCATTTCCGACCGTTCTTATGTGCCATGGACTTGCAGGGCATAAGTCAGGGAAATATCGTCTTTACGTTATTTTAGCAGAGCATCTTAGCCGTGCGGGCATCGCAACCTTCCGCATCGATTTTAGAGGGTCGGGAGATAGCGAAGGCAACTTTTCCGACATGACCCTTGAAGGGGAAACGTCAGACGCCCTTATAGCCCTCGATTATCTTAGGCATCGTCCCGATGTTGACAACGATAGAATGGGGATTTTCGGCCGTTCCGTCGGCGGAGCCGTCACCATGATGGCAGCGCGCAAAGATGGACGTATCAAAAGTCTAGCGACATGGGCGCCGCTTCATGATGGGGAACAATGGGAAGCTCTATGGGGACAGCTGCATGCTCCCCATGTCCCTGAAGAATTCCGTCGCGAGCACATGAAAGTTAACGGGCAAGTTCCTGGTGGCGCCTTCTTTAAGCAACTATTTGCCATGCGTCTCTCTGACGACTTGAAATATTTAGAAAATATTCCCTTATTACATATCCATGGGGAACTCGATAATATCATTACAATACAGCATGCGGATCGCTACCAACAAGACAGACTTAGCGCAAAAGCTGAAAACAAGTTTATCCGTCTACCAAAGAGCGATCACGACTTTTCTGAAACGAAAGAGCAGCAGCTTGCAATTAATGAAACTGTAGAGTGGTTCAAACGTACTCTTTAGAAAAAAGGAGTTTTATGTTTAGTCTATTGCAACAAGCTCGTCTACAATTTAAGCCTCAAATACCCACTGTTTTGCAAGCCGTTGATGAGACAGTTTTAGTTCCTCAGCCGATACATCACCATTCTTCCGATCAGATAACAGAGCGCTTTCCAAAGACATCAGGGCAGCAGTTGTTGGAGATTCACCTAGGGAGTAAAAGTGTGTCGAACGCTTTAAGAGTAGGAGTTCTTTTATCAGGCGGGCAGGCGCCGGGAGGCCATAACGTTATTTCCGGTTTATTTGATGCGCTGAAGGCGTTCCACCCGGATAGTGTTCTCATTGGATTTTATGATGGCCCCTCGGGTGTTCTTACAAATAAGAGAGTAGAGATTACTGATAAATTGTTGGAAAGTTATAGGAATCAGGGCGGTTTTGACATTATAGGATCGAGTAGGACAAAAATAGAGACAGAAGAACAATTTCTCATTGCAGAGAAAACTGTTAAAGAAAATAAGCTGGACGGCCTCGTCATCGTTGGAGGCGACGATTCAAACACTAACGCAGCATTTCTGGCTGAATTTTTCCTTTCTAGAGGATGCCCTACGCGTGTTATAGGTGTTCCGAAGACAATCGATGGCGACCTGCAAAGCGATCTTATAGAGATATCATTCGGATTTGATACAGCTTGCAAAGTCTACTCGGAAACGATAGGCAACCTCATGCGAGATTGTCTATCGGCAAAGAAATACTACTATTTCATCAAGTTGATGGGGCGTTCGGCGTCGCATATCACGCTTGAGTGTGCTCTGCAGACCCATCCTAATCTGGCTTTGATTAGTGAGGAGATTGCAAAGGAGGGGAAAACTTTAGAAGGAGTTGTCGATTCGATATGCGACATGGTGTGCACCCGTTCAGCCAAAGGGAAAAACTATGGGGTTATCTTAGTGCCTGAAGGTGTGATTGAATTTATCCCCGAGGTAAGGGTGCTTATCGAGGAACTAAACAATATTATGTCGCTGAAAAGCTCGCATCACGATGCAATCGATAAGGAAGAAAATAAGGACACAAAGATAGTAATGGCAGCGAAATTGCTCTCAACAGCAGCGCAGCCGTGTTTTCTATCACTTCCCAAAGATATCCAAGCTCAATTGCTTATTGGTAGAGATCCTCACGGAAATGTTCAAGTATCGAAAATCGAGACAGAACGGATGTTGATGTCGATGGTGAAAAGTAAGCTCAAAAAACGTGATGAGCGAATAAAGTTCGATCCAATTTCTCATTTCTGCGGATACGAGGGAAGGTCGGCTCTTCCATCAAATTTTGATAGTCAGTATTGCTATGCACTCGGACGTGTTGCGGCAATCCTTATTAAAGGGGGAGCGACAGGCTATATCTGTTATGTCAACAACCTGACAAAACGTGTAGAAAAATGGGAGGCTGGGGGAGTGCCGTTAACGCAGCTGATGGTTCTTGAAAAACGGCACGGAGAAACAAAGCCTGTGGTGAAGAAGACATTAGTTGATTTAGAGGGGAATGCTTTTTCTCAGTTCCATACTCAACGAGCTCAGTGGGCTGTAGAAGATGATTATATAGCCCCGGGGCCTATCCAATTTTATGGACCTCCAGAACTTACCGATGGTGTACCAAACTTGATTCAGGTCTAAATTTTCGAGGTGTACCAAGAAGCTTTTCCCACTCCATTTCGTGCAATATAATTGTCTTTGACAAGCCTCGACAAGGTCTTTTTAAGTGTATTTCGATTAGCTTTGGTCAACGTGGTAATTTCTCCGATACTTAAGCGTCCATGCATCTTCAAGAGTTCTAACACCTCTACGCTTAACGTTGGAAGTAACTCCATCATTATTTTTTCTTTTTCTAGCTTTATTTCTAAGTGCCTTTTTTGACTTTGTAAGCATCGAAAGAAGAAAAGCAGCCAACTGTTCCAATCGGGTTTGTTGGCTTGCCACGCTTTTTGAGTTCGCTGAAGCTCAAGATAATAGCTTTCCTTGTTAGCCTCGATTATACTTTCTAGGGAGCTGTATGGAGCGTAGTGGTAGCCGCTCTTTAACATCAATAAGGTTGTCAATAAACGGGAAAGCCGCCCATTACCGTCCTGGAATGGATGAATAGCAAGAAATAAAACGATAAAAACTCCAATAACAATGAGGGGATGAAATAACTTTCTCTCGAAGGCGTCATTCGCCCAAACAATGAGTTCTTCCATCTGGATAGGCGTTTCCAAGGGAGACGTTGTCTCGAAGAGCACTCCAACACTTTTTCCTCTAGAGTCAAAAGCTTCGATGCGAACGGGAATTTTCTTATATTCTCCGCGATGTCTTTCGTCTTTATCAGTATATTGTAAAAGCCATGTATGCAATTGTTTGATTGCATTTTCTGATATAGGAATAGAGGTATACCGGTCACAAATTTGTTCACAAACAAAGGCATATCCAGCAACTTCTTGTTCGTCGCGGGTTTGAAATGCTTTGATATCTACTTGCAATAGAAGTTTTTCAATTTCACTGTCTGAGAGTTTTGCTCCCTCAATTCTTGTTGAAGAACCTATGCTTTCTATCGTTGCGACCCTTTTAAGGATGGAAAGTCGCTCGGGAGTAAGCCGACCCATCTGTTGCCAGGCCCCCTTAAATTCATCAATCTCAGAAATAAGATTTAATAGTTCCGATGTGATGGCTAATGTATCTAGTGAAATCATACCCAAAAAAGCACCTATAAATACCCAAAAAAAGAAGGAAGACCCTTATTTGTACCCGCATATACCCATATATATATCCAAAAAAGAGCTTTTAAGTCAAGTTCGAAGGACAGAAGCAAGTAGTTCTTTCGTGTAAGAGTGTTGGGGAGACGTAAAGAGTTGTTCCACTGGAGCGTATTCGACGATCTTCCCTTGATACATCACAGCTATATTATCGGCGATGGCCCTTACCGCATGTAGATCGTGTGAAATAAACAAGAATGTCAATCCGTTCTTTCTCTTTAACTCCTTCAATAAAGCGAGAATACGCCTCTGTGTTTGGATATCTAAAGCGGAAAGAGGTTCATCGCAGACGATGAAGCGGGGTTCAACGGCAAGAGCTCGAGCAATGCAGATGCGCTGCCTTTGGCCTCCACTAAATTGATGGGGATAACGAGAGAGCATGGAAGGGTCAAGCCCGACACTAGCGATTAAGCTTGCCACTCGTTCACGACGTTCTAGACCGTTTGCTAGGTTGTGGATGAGTAGTCCTTCTCCGATAATTTCTTCAATGGTCATGCGCGGGTTTAATGAAGAGTACGGATCTTGAAAAATCATCTGCATCTCTTTACAAAGATAACGCCGCTCCTTTGCCGATAACAATGATAATTCTTTTCCTTCAAAGAAAAGCTCTCCTGAAGAAGGAGTTTCTAATCCTAACATGACGCGGCCGAGAGTCGATTTTCCCGAACCCGATTCACCGACAATACCCAAGGTTTCCCCATGGCGAATGTGAATATTGATGTTGGCTAAAGCTTGATGATTTAGTTTTTTTGAGGAGAAAGATTTGCAAATATTTTTAAGGATGATCATAAATTTCAGTAAGGAATGAGTAAGTCTTTTGTGTAAGTGTGTGTTGGATTGCTAAACAAAATGTCTATAGGTCCTTCTTCTACAATTTTCCCTTGATACATCACAGCTGCACGGTCGCACAATGCCGCCGCTACGGCGAGATCGTGTGTAATGAATAGCAGGCTCATATTAAACGTTTTTTTCAAAGAGCGCAGAAGGTTTATGATTTGTGCCTGGATAGTTGCGTCTAATGCAGTCGTTGGCTCGTCGGCAATAAGCAATGTCGGCTTACACGCTATTGCCATGGCTATTAACACCCGCTGCCTCATTCCTCCACTCAACTGGAATGGGTACGCGTTAAATCGTTCTACCGGCTTCTCTATCTGCACAAGGCGCAATAAATCGATCGTTTCTTGTTTTGCAATAGCATAAGGAAGTCTTTGATGGAGCATAAGAACTTCTGCTACCTGTTTTCCTATCGTCATCGTCGGATTCAATGAAGTCATCGGGTCTTGAAAAATCATCCCCACCTTGCTCCCGCGTATTTGCCTCATCTCCTCAGGAGTTTTTTGCAATAAGTCTTCTCCTTCGAAAAGAATGGATCCGCTTGTGATATGAACCTGGGGGGCAAGTAATTGTAATATTGCTTGTGCGGTGATACTCTTTCCGCTTCCAGACTCTCCAACAAGTGCTAGAGCTTCTCCATGACCGATCTGTAAGTCGACTCCATGGACAATCTCTCTCTTGCCTGATCTTGTCGTTAAGGCTATATGTAATTGATGGATCTCAAGCACATTTTTCATGACAGAACATTCAATAAGGATCGGTGTAAAAGTTGATTTGTCCCGATAATATTTGTTTGAGAGAAGATATTGTGGGGTGAACCGTCATAATGGGTGACATACCCTCCCGCTTCTTTGATGATCAGAGCTCCTGCAGCGACATCCCAAGGCTTGAGGTTTAGCCCCCAAAAGCCGTCAAAGCGACCTGCAGCGACATAAGCCAGGGCTAATGCAGCGGAACCAATGATACGGATAGGATTTCCCGAATCGAGGATCGTTTTTAATTCGGCGATATTGTTCTTTCGAAGGTTTATCGAGTCGTAGGGAAAGCCCGTGCTGACAAGCGCTAACTGCAGATCAGAAACGTTGCTGACACTTATTTTCTTGCCGTTCAAATAAGCTCCATGCCCCCGTTCTGCGACGAAAAGTTCGTTGAGCATCGGTTGATAGATCACTCCGGCGTTGACTTCTGAGCCCACAGCAACGGCGATGCTAATACAAAAGAAAGGGATGTGGTGGGCAAAGTTGAGCGTCCCATCAAGAGGGTCTATAATCCAGCAAACAGGTGCATCAGTTTTTTCTTGGGAGCCACTTTCTTCTGCAAGGAAGGAGTGTGAGGGGTAGAAGGAGCTGATAAGATC
>JBAWZJ010000016.1:0-15149 GCA_037143085.1 Parachlamydiaceae bacterium
CCTCGTTAACGAAACCATCTCCCTGAACGGAATTACAATACAAAACACGACACAGGAATGGACCTCTTCTAGTCGTTCTTTGAAAATAGGTGATCACCAACGAGACTTCCATTATCAAAGCGGGCGTTTAGAAGCCCTTATTTCAAATGAGATCAACCTCTCGTACAACTACGCTTCGAGTGGATCTCTTGTCAAAAAGACAACTCCATTTAGTTCTGTCGATGTACAATATGATGATTCCGCACTTCCACAAACCATCGATGTGAAACTACAAGGTAACACATACAGAGAGTCGCTACAGTGGACACCGGATGGTAAACTCGCTTCTTATGATTCGACCTATCCTGAGAATCGTTCTATAGTTTATAATTACACTGCGCGAGGCTTTCTCAAATCAGCTCAAACTGATACCTACGCATTTGATTTCGACAAACCAGGACGCGGCATTCTCACAGCAGCACCAAGTTTTGAAATCTCTGATAACGGACTGGACAAATTTGGAAGAATTACTAAAGAACTTTCTAAATCAACGGAACGGGCTATAACCTATGATGACATGGGACAAGTCATTATTCAGGGTAATCAAAGGCTCAGTTGGGATCCATGGGGGAGACTGATCGCCGTCACAAGCGACACTTATGAATGGGTAGCCTCTTACGACCCATTCGGTAGAAGACTCGAAACAAAGCATACGCCAATAATCAAAGGAAAGCTTTGGAATTCGAAAGGTAAAACCACTTTAACAACATCCTACTACGACCCTGAAGAGGAGTTTCAGGAAATTGGAATTTCCTTTGGAAAAACAACATTCTGGAAAATGCATGTAGGAATGACATGCGAAGCTATTATAGACTCAACCGGCGAATTTGCAGTTCTTCATCACGACATCAAAAACAACCTCACTGCAGTGATTACCTCACAGACATCACATTGGAATAAAGAATATCCAACACCATACGGTCCCCGAGGCCCACCCGCATCCGAAACTCCTGATTTAATTTCCTATGCGCTCTCTCTCACATGGCAGAGCAAACGTGCCGATCCGACAGGACTCATTTGGCTTGGAGCAAGATACTACGATCCTAATGCAGGTAGCTTCCTTAGCCCAGACCCTGTGAGTCACCCCGCTTGTTTAAATCTCTACGCCTATGCTAACGGCGACCCTATCAACAATACAGACCCTGACGGCCGTTTTGCGACTTCGGCGTACGATACAATAGCTTCTATCAGTATTAAAGATGTAGCTACCTTCCCCCTAAAAATGAATTGTTTTTATCAGTTCAAAGAGTTAATTTCACCATCCGACCCTTCACAATTATATGATTTGAGCGACCGTGGACGTCCTGAATTGCCAAACCACTTATACATCACTGCTCTCAATGGGATGGGAAACACATACAAACAAGCGCTAGAAAATACAATGCATATTTCAGATCTCTGCGGAGGGTATAATGTTCATGCGGTGTATGGAGCGACACGAGGATTCAGAAACGATCTGATTACATGCGGTCTGGGAATGATGCAAATAGATACGGGTCCTCCCGGACTTTTGCAGGAGAGATGGAAAGGCATTCTTGATAAAGACCCAAATGCCTATATATTACATTTCCCGCATAGTAGAGGGTGTATTGAAACCGATATAGGTCTCTCAAGGCTAACAGAGGAACTTAGGAAGCGAATTACTGTAGTGGCTATTGCCCCCGGTGGCTTTATTGATGAAGAAGCATGCGCTCAACTCACACATTATCGAGCCCAAGGACATAGAGACCCGATTCCGTATCTTTGTTTTTGGAAAGCAAAAAGAGCGAAAAACACAATCGTGACATTACAATCGGATTCCGATGCTCCATGGCATGACCATAAACTAATGAGTCAGACGTTTAATAATATAATAAAAGACGAATATAAAAAGTTTAGAAAAGCTCATGGAGGTCAAAATGAATAAAAAAACAAGAATGTATGTATTAATATTTACAATACTCGTTTGTGGGACCTATTTCATGAGTAATCGACACACCCCTTCAAAATACGTTATCATGGCACACCAAATTAGAACTGATGTCGCAGAAAAACTTTCTAAGCGTTATAACATGCGAGTTATTGGGGTTAGAGGAGGCATGGCTGGCTCTGTCAATGTAATAGGATTAAGTTTTCAGATTCTCGGGCCTTTGTCTAAAGAAAAACTTCGGGAAATTCTAGTCGATTGTGTCGAAGAGTTTTTAGCTTCCATCAATGCAAACGAACAAATACGTCCTTTTCTGAAGAATTATCCGTTTACAGAGAAAGAAATTGATATAACAATTTTTGTTGTGGACGCGTCGGGAAGAAATGTATACGATCCTGATGTCTTAGTAGCTACGGCATTTATTGGAAAAATATGGTACAACACTGAAGATAAGGATAACGAATTTAAATACAAACAAGAGATGGAAGAAGACTACCAAACAGCCCTAAAAATCGTCAGAGAAACAAAACAGAAATGAAAACCTGTTTTGTCGCATTTATACCGAACATCATTCAAATTTTGAAGGATAATTTATGAAAACATTATATAAGCAATATTGGCCTCTATTTGTTCTTATTGCTGTTGCCATTTTAGGCTCTACCGCCTTAACTTATGGAGCTCAAAAAAGTCTTTTTGAATGGATGCACTTCTTCATGGGATTATTTTTATCTCAATTCGCCATGCTTAAATTATTTCATATCTCAGACTTTGTTCACGGATTTCAAAAATATGACTTAGTTGCAAAAAAATCAGTATACTATGCCTATGCATACCCTTTCATCGAACTCGGCTTGGGATTAGCCTATCTTTCTTTTGTGTATCCTTTTGCCATTTATGTCATAACCATAGTAGTCATGAGTATCGGAGCTATTGGAGTAATCCGAGCTTTGAAGGCTGGTTTAGACGTTCGATGTGCCTGTATGGGTACGGTTTTAGATGTTCCTCTTTCTACCGTCACACTATCCGAAGATATCTCAATGATAACGATGGCTATTTTTATGTTGCTCAGTATAATTTAAAGGCACCTCATCATGAATTTCGATCCGCTCTGTAAACCGTTCGACTTAAAATCACTGCACCTTCCAAACCGCATCGTCATGGCTCCAATGACTCGAAGCATGTCGAAACATAATATTCCCGGAAAAGATGTGGCGGCATACTATCAACGTCGAGCAGAAGGGGGTGTTGGATTAATTATATCCGAAGGGACTGCTATCGATCATCCTGCAAGCCATGGTTATCCAGATGTCCCCAACTTCTATGGAGAAGATGCGTTAAAAGGATGGAAAACTGTCATCGATGCAGTGCATCAAGCCGGCGGCAAAATGTTTCCTCAACTTTGGCATGTAGGCAGCGTTAGACAATGTAAAACCCAACCAAAGAACGTCGTTGACAATCAAGCATCCTTACCTTTCCAAGATACAGTTCCGGGATATGCTCCTTCTGCAATCGCACACCCCTACATAAAAAATGGAGAGATTCCTCATGAAATGAGTAAAGAGGATATTAAAGAGGTTGTTGACTCATTTGCTAGGGCCGCAAAAAACGCAAAAAATTTAGGCTTTGACGGAGTCGAGATCCACGGAGCTCATGGATATCTCATCGATCAATTTTTTTGGGATGTCACAAATAAGCGGACAGATGAATATGGAGGCAAGACAGCCGCTGAACGAACCCGTTTTGCTGTAGAGATCATCGAAGCTATTAGAAATATCGTCGGACCCGATTACCCCATCATGCTTCGATTTTCTCAGTTTAAATTAGGCGCCTATGAAGCAAAGTTAAACCAAACACCTGAAGAATTAAAGGCTTTCTTAATTCCCTTAAGTGCAGCAGGCGTCGATATATTCCATTGCAGCACTCGCTCTTTTGCAAAACCTGAGTTTGAAGGATCAACCTTAAATTTGGCTGGATGGACAAAAAAGTTATCCAACAAACCGGTTGTCACTGTGGGAAGCGTTGGTCTTGACGTCGACTTTATCAAAACCTTCATGGAAAATAATGGAGCGGCCCCTTCAAAACAGAGTTTAGAATATCTTCTTGAATGCTTTGAAAGAGGGGAATACGATCTCGTTGCTGTTGGCAGAGCATTACTTGCAGACCCTCAATGGTTCCAAAAGGTCAAAAATGGTGAATTCGATAAAATCTCCCCTTTCTCTAAAAATCTTTTAACCACTCTTTATTGATTTTTTTTTGACACTAAGCTAAGGTCTGAACTTTAAGAGGTCTTATATAACCATGCAATTTATGTTAGCCGGAATATTGGTCATTTTAATCCTGATTTATTTGGTTTACAGTCTCCTTTATCCTGAAAAATTTTAGTTTGGAGTTTCTTTATGTTCCCTACTTGGGTTCAATTACTCTTTTTTTCAGCATGCCTTATATGCCTAACACCGATTCTCGGGACATATATTGCGAATGTGTTTAATGGAACAGCATCTCTTGCGTATCGGATCCTCGGGTGGCTAGAAAATTTCTGCTACAAGATCGGAGGGGTTAACCCGAAGGAGGAGATGTCATGGATAGATTATGGCAAGGCTCTCCTCATTTTCAACGTATTCGGCTTCACAGCCTTGTTTATCCTAGAACTCATTCAAGGTGTCCTTCCACTTAACCCTCAACAATTCCCGGGTCTTTCATGGCCTCTCGCATTCAATACTGCAATCAGCTTTTCCACAAACACAAATTGGCAGGCATATTCAGGTGAGACAACGATGAGCTACCTCACACAAATGTTAGGGTTGACTCCCTTAAACTTTCTGAGCGCTGCGACAGGAATGGCTGCCATGCTCACGTTAATAAGAGGTTTTGTCAGAAAAACAACAAACACGATAGGAAACTTTTGGGTTGACTTAACACGCTCCGTTGTCTACTTGCTTCTTCCTCTTTCAATACTGATGGCCATCGTCTTGGTAGGCGAAGGGGTGATCCAAACGTTTTCACCTTACGTTGAGGTGACAACAATGGAGAATGCAAAACAAACGATCCCTTTGGGACCGGTAGCGTCCCAAGTGGCTATTAAACAGTTAGGGACAAATGGGGGAGGTTTTTTTAATGCCAATAGCGCCCATCCATTTGAAAATCCAACATCCCTTTCAAACTTTTTAGAAATGCTAGCTCTTGTATTGATTCCCGCTGCATCCGTCTATGCATATGGAATCATGATTGGTTCTAAAAAACATGGTTGGCTTCTCTTTTCTACAATGTTTTTTCTATGGGCTGTAGGCATTGGATTATCTTTCTATTCGGAACATCTTCACAATCCAGTCATCGGTGTTTCCCCTATTTTAGAGGGACAAGAAACGCGCCTTGGCACATCCAACAGCGTTTTATGGGCCGTATCAACAACAGCAACGGCCAACGGGTCCGTTAACTCTATGCTCTCTAGTTTGTCTCCTCTCACCGGCGGCATTGCGATGTTTAACATGATGCTCGGAGAACTGATCTTCGGCGGGGTTGGGGTTGGCTTATGCAGTATGATCATGATCGTCATTCTCACTGTGTTTCTATCCGGCTTAATGGTCGGAAGAACACCTGAATACTTAGGAAAAAAAATCGAAAAACGGGAAATGCAATGGGTGGTACTTGCAGTGTTAATGCCTGGAGCCTTAATTCTTATTGGCGCGGGGATATCATGCGTTCTACCTGAAGCATTATCCAGTATTGCGAACCAAGGGCCGCATGGTCTATCCGAAATTTTGTATGCCTTTGCATCGTGTGCAGGAAATAATGGAAGCGCCTTTTCAGGATTAAACGCGAACACGAACTATTATAATTTATCTTTAGGCTTTGTCATGTTAATAGCCAGGGTTTCTATTATTTTACCCAGCTTAGCTATCGCCGGTCTATTAGCTAAAAAGAAGATTACCCCTCCTTCCTTAGGAACATTTTCTACCGATTCTTCTCTTTTTATGTTCTTACTCATCGGTGTCATCTTCATCGTTGGAGCGTTAACATTTTTCCCTGCACTATCTCTAGGTCCTATTATAGAACATTTACTAATGCTTCAAGGTCATTCATTTTAAAAAATTATGGGACAGATAAAATCAAATTTTTTTAACACAAAAGTAGTTTTGAGTGCGGTTAAACGTTCTTTGCTAATGCTTACACCCCAAATCCAAATCAAAAATCCGGTGATGTTTGTCACCTATCTTGGGGCCATTGTAACAACAGCATGTGTGATCAATGAAATATTCACCCACTCTCTCTCCTGGTTTGATGTTCAAATCACCATTTGGCTATGGTTTACTGTCCTCTTTGCCAACTTTGCCGAAGCCATCGCCGAAAGCCGGGGAAAGGCCCAAGCTGCAAGCTTAAAAAAGGCAAAAATAGAAGCGTACGCTAAACAAGAGAAAAATGGGATCGAAGTAAGAATTCCATCAACTGAGTTGAAAAAGAACGATGTCATCATCTGTGATGCCGGAGACACTATTCCGACAGATGGCGAAGTGATCGAAGGAGTCGCTTCCGTTGATGAATCGGCCATCACTGGGGAATCTGCTCCTGTCATTAGAGAAAGCGGTGGAGACAGAAGTGCCGTCACAGCAGGAACAAAAGTTTTAAGCGACCGAATCAAAATAAAAGTGACTTCTGAACCAGGCAACAGCTTTCTAGATCGAATGATCAACCTGATCGAGGGAGCAAAAAGACAGCGGACTCCCAATGAAATAGCCCTCCATATCGTCCTTTCTGCATTAACTATCATTTTCCTATTCACTACAAGCTCTCTAAAAACTTTCGGCGAATACAGCGGTATTGCTGCCCATCAAGATCTTTCTCATGTTTTAACCATTCCAATACTTGTCGCACTACTTGTCTGTCTAATACCAACAACAATTAGCGCTCTTCTAAGTGCTGTTGGTATTGCAGGGATCGACCGATTAATCCAAAAAAATGTGATCGCCATGAGCGGTCGTGCTGTCGAGGCTGCAGGGGATATCAATTTGCTTATATTAGATAAAACGGGAACAATTACGATAGGGAATCGAATGGCTACGGCTTTTCTACCTGTCAATGGATCCGATGAAAAAGAATTTGCTAAAACAGCTCAACTAGCTTCTCTCTCCGATGAAACTCCGGAAGGTCGCTCTATCGTTGTCCTAGCAAAAAATAAATATGGGTTAAGAGCGGAATCTCTCAAGATTGAGAAATCTACATTTATCCCATTCTCTGCAAAAACACGGATGAGCGGAATTGATATTGTCGATGGTAACGGCAGGGTAATTCGTCAGATCCGTAAAGGTGCTGCAGAATCTGTACGCAAGCATATTGAAAGTCTGGGCGGAAAATATTCTGAAGAAATTGATGCCGATATAGAATCGATTTCCAGCAAGGGAGGCACTCCGCTCGTTGTCAGTGATAACGAAAAAATTGTCGGCATTATCCACCTCAAAGATATAATCAAAGGGGGAATTAAAGAGCGTTTTGCGGAAATGAGGAACATGGGCATCCGCACATTAATGATCACCGGCGATAATCCTTTGACAGCAGCTGCAATTGCCGCAGAAGCTGGTGTTGACGAATATATTGCTGAAGCCACCCCTGAAATAAAATTGGCGAAAATTAAAGCTGAGCAAGAAGGCGGGCAACTCATTGCGATGACTGGCGATGGAACAAATGACGCCCCTGCACTAGCTCAAGCGGATGTTGGCGTCGCCATGAATACCGGAACTCAAGCTTCGCGAGAAGCGGGCAATATGGTCGATCTAGATAGCAATCCAACAAAACTCATAGATATTGTCCAGATAGGAAAACAGATGCTAATGACTCGTGGAGCTCTAACAACATTTAGCATCGCGAATGATGTAGCTAAATATTTTGCGATTATCCCTGCGATTTTTGGCACTCTTTACATATTCGGCGGCGAGCATCACGGACCACTATCAATTCTCAATATCATGTTTCTTCAATCTCACCAAAGCGCCATACTTAGCGCTGTGATTTTTAACGCGTTGATTATTGTTGCACTTATCCCTCTAGCTCTTAGGGGAGTGAAATATAGAGCCCACTCCGCAAACACTCTTTTAAGAATCAATATTCTCATTTACGGAGTTGGGGGCATCATCGTTCCTTTTATTGGAATCAAATGCATCGATTTTTTGATTACTCTTTTTGGCTTGGTTTGATAAGCTCGACTTTGTACAAGTTTTAGATGAAGCCTTGAGAGAGGAGCAAACTCCAGCGTAATGAATTTCGAAGAAATGGGTATTTTTACCCCTTCCGAGAAATTCATTTAGCTGGAGAAAGCTCCTCTCCAAGGCTTCGTCTAAAACTTGTACAAAGTCGAGATAAGGTTGGTTTTATGAAAAAAATATTCAATAATCTGAGAATGTACTTGTGGATGGCCTTTTTAACAGGTGTCCTCTACCCTCTCTCAATTACTTTGATCGCACAGCTGACTATGAAACAAAAGGCAGATGGTAATTTCGTTTACTCAAAAGGAAAGATCGTCGGATCTTCCCTGATTGGACAAAAATTTGAAGGGGAAGCTTACTTTTGGCCACGCCCGTCCTCTATCGATTACAACCCTCTTCCCTCAGGAGGGAGCAACTTAGGGCCGACAAGCGCTGCTTTAAAGAAGGTTGTTGACGAAAGACAAGAAAAGATTTCAAAAGCCCATCATGTGGAAAAAAAAGATGTCCCCGCAGAGCTTTTATTTGCTTCTGGAAGCGGTTTAGACCCTCATATCCGTGTCAACACAGCCTATTTCCAAATTGACCGGATAGCAAAATCAAGAGGAATGCCTAAAGAAAAAATTAAAGATGTCGTCGATAAGATGACGATTCATCGGCATTTCCACCTTCTAGGCACTGCATGCGTTAATGTTTTAGATTTAAATCGAGCTTTAGATGAGCTCTAACACATTCCGAATATATGTTTAATAAAATGCGTCTATTTCAAAAAGTTGCAACGGGTGTACTGGTCGTTTTTATGGGATTAATGCTCATCGTCACAGTAACAGCATATTCCCGGAAATCCGGCGCCACACACCAAGATATGTCCCAAGCCCAATTCATCCGGCAAAATGTCGTCCAACCAAACGCAATAGCAGAGAAATAAGGGTCTTCTTATGGCTCTCTTTCTTGCTATGCTTCCCGTTTATCTATTTGGCAACCTCCACTGCCTCGGTATGTGCGGTCCTCTTGTCATGATGATCGGACAACATCGATATCGGTACTTTTACTTTCTCGGGAGAACTCTTTCATTCACCTTAGCTGGATTAATCGCCGGAGGCGTCGGTGCTGTTGCTGATATTTTCTTTAAACAATATCATTTGGCCGAAGCGACGACTTTTTTGTTTGGAGGAATTCTACTACTGCTAGGATGCTACACATTACTTGGTCGATCATATCCCGGGCACCATTGGTTATCCAAGCGTTTTAGCGGCATAAGTAATAAATTGTCTCTCCTCATGCTTCGCGACCGTGCACTCCCAACGTTTTTATTTGGTTTTTTTACAATTGCTCTTCCTTGCGGCCAAACACTTGTTGTTTTTTCTGCCTGCGCCCTTTCAGGAAGTTTAATGGTAGGTTTTTTCAATGGACTTGCTTTTGCTCTATTAACCTCTCCTTCCCTTTTCTTCGCCATGAGAGCACACAGCTTTTTGCAACAAGCGCGTCATTACTACCGCGCTGTTGTCGGAGGATCTGCTTTATTCGTAGGAATGATCGCTATCCTCCGCGGTCTAGCTGAAGTGGAAATAATCCCTCATTTTATCATCAACCCAAGCGCCCCAATTTATTATCATATTGTGATCTATTAAGGGATCGTCTAAAAATAACTTGAACAGTTCTCGAGTGAAAAATCTTTACGATTTGACTCGCATTTCTACTCGACAACCGTTCAAGTTATTTTTAGACGATCCCTAATTTTTTTTTAGGCCGATCATTATGAGAAAAGAATCTACGACATACACGATTTTCCGTTTGCTCCTCGGCTTAGGCTTGTTCGTAGCTATTTCCATGTTATACTGGTCTTCCACAATCATTGAAGATAGACTTCAAGAGTTGCGAATCGAAATCGCTCAGATTAAAAATGATGTCTCTTCCCTTCATGCTGATATAAAGAAAACAAAAGGCGATATTTTAAAATCATTGACCATGCAGACGGAACGTCCTCTAAAAAAAACAGAAGAGGTCTTAACCTCAGAAAAAACCTACCCAAACATCCTCCAGCCAGATCCTTTTTATGAGAATATCCTGCCAAAGCTTTTAGGAGACTCTTTTGTTCCACATGGAATACAGCATGTTGCCACGGTAGGCAAACCGGATAATCTTCACCCTTTCAGCAACTGGCGTCAGGTAAGTAGTTGGCGCGACTTGTGCAACGTTGCCGTTGCTAAATCACAATTTGGAAAATACGAATCCTTCGCTCCAGATATGGGCTTACGTATGGAAGAAAGGCCTAATCCAAAAACTGGCATCCCTGAATTTTGGATCTTTCTAAGGGATGATGTATACTGGCAACCTCTGAAACAAAGTTTTTTCTCTTCAGACGTACAGCTTGCTCCACAATTTTTAACCACTCATCAAGTCACAGCAGCGGATTTTAAACTATTTTATGACGCAATGATGAACCCTTATGTGCAAGATTCTGGAGCTGTTGCCCTACGCACATACTACAATGATCTCGAGGAACTGGAAGTCATCGATGATTTCACTTTTGTTGTCCGCTGGAAAGCTAATGAAAAAGGGAAAATCAAATATATTGCTAAGCAAATGACCGGAGGTCTAAGACCTTTACCATCTTTTGTTTATAAATATTTCGCAAACGGCAAAAAAATCATACCGGACGACACCGATCCCGATACCTATAAAACAAACTCCGTATGGTCTCAAAACTTTGCAATGCATTGGGCCAAAAATGTGATCGTTAGCTGCGGCCCGTGGACATTTGATGGAATTACCGATAGACAAATCAATTTTAATCGAAACCAAAATTTTTATAATGCGGATGTTGCCCTTACTGAAAGATATGAGAATGAAATCAAAGATAGCCCAGACAATGTATGGCAATCATTCAAGAATGGAAGCCTGGATAGCTACTCCCTGCAACCCAATCAATTGAAAGAATTTCAAAGCTTTTTAGAGTCTGCAACCTATAAGCAACAGGTAGCCAACGGCAACTCTATCCACCGTCTCGACTACACCACAATGTTTTATACGTATGTTGGATGGAATGAAGTTCGTCCTTATTTTGAAACAGCAAAAGTACGCCGAGCTCTGACAATGGCAATCGACAGACGCCGCATTATCCAAGAGAACCTTAATGGGTTAGGTATTGAAACAACCGGTACATTTTATCGCTATTCCCCAGCTTACGACCCATCCATCATCCCTCTCCCCTATGATCCCTTAGGAGCAAAACGTTTGCTAGAAGAGGAAGGATGGTTTGATAGCGATGGTGATGGAATTATAGACAAACTCGTTGAAGGAAAACGCACCCCATTCCGCTTCTCCCTGACTTATTATGTCAAAAACCCAACAATGAAATCGCTTTGTGAATATATCTCAACAGCTCTCAAAGAAGTTGGGATCGACTGCCGTCTTAATGGAGTCGATGTTGCTGATCTTTCTTCCATTTTTGAAGATAAAAATTTCGATGCCTTATGTATGTCGTGGTCTTTAGGAACGCCTCCAGAAAGCCCTCGACAACTTTGGCACTCGTTTGGAGCTAAAGAAAAGGGATCCTCAAATGCCATTGGCTTTGCAAACAAAAAGATCGATGAAATCATTGAGTCTTTAGAATATGAATATGATCTGAAAAAAAGAATAAAGCTTTACCACGAATTTGATGCTATCCTCTACGAAGAGCAACCTTATACATTCCTCTTTGCTCCAAAGGCTATATTCTTATTTCGAGATTACCTGAAAAATGTTTTTATTCCTGTTGAACGGCAAGATCTCGTTCCAGGAGCAGATGTAGCAGAACCGGAGCCTTCTATTTTTTGGATCAACCACTCTTAAACTCGACTTTGTACATTTTTTTGATTCATCTTCCGAGAGAGACTTTCTCCAGCTAAATAAATTTCTCGGAAGGGCAAAAAAAATGTCCATCCGTCGAAATTTATTACGCTGGAAGTTGCCTCTCTCTGGAATGTGAATAAAAAAATGTACAAAGTAGAGTTAAAGTTATGCTAAATTATGTCATCAGACGTCTTTTACTCATTCCCGTTACTCTGTTCTTCATCATCCTTGTCAACTTTGTCATTATCAATCTAGCCCCAGGAGATCCTGTGACAGTTACAGAGATTTCTCAAGACGGAAACGCTAGCCGCAGCGCTGACAGAAGCGTAGCTTTCGGCTCTGATGAACGTTATCTGCAATTTAGAGAATGGTATGGCTTAACTCTCCCTATATTATTTAACACCTGGCCGTGGACATCCCAAGAAAGTGTAGACAATGACTTAAGAATACTCTCAACAAAAAGAGCCAATCCTGAAGACTCTATTGAAATGCCTGTTAAAGAATATGATGCATTACGTGTATCCTTCGGCGATAAATCACGTTACATCATGCCTAAATTATTAGCTGTCATGGTCGACACTAACCGTCCTATGACAATACGAAGCATGGCTTCCCGATTCTTCGCCAGAGGAGGAACCCGTCAAGGCTCTCTTGGATCCGATCTCTCCGAGGAAGAGTCTGCGAACAACAAAAAAATCGCGGTCGATAACAACCTCTTGAGATCGTGGGTCTTTTCTTCACAAATACCTAAAGATCAGATAACTCAAAGAGTCCAAAACTTCCAAAAATGGTATCACGAAAACAAAGAAATATATTCGTTTGAACCCTCGGACAGCCAGAAAATTCGGATTTTTTTCTTTGAAACACGATTTTGCAGATATCTAGGACGTGTATTGACTCTAAACTTCGGAACACTGCGGAACGATGACAGCAAATCGGTGATTAGCGAGGTGACAAAACGTTTTAAATACTCCCTGACATTAGCCATCATCCCCATGTTCATCACCTTTATCTTATGTCAAATTTTCGGTTGCATGATGGCGTATAAACAAAATCAATGGACGGATTATACCCTTAGCATCACTTTCTTAGTTTTATATGCGATCCCTATTTTCGTTGTGGCTCCATTTCTTATCCAAGAAGTCGCTCTTCACCACGACATCCCCTTCACAAATACACCCATTCCGATTAGCGGATTCACAAGTCCGGATATTAAATATGATTCTTTTGGTGCAGGAAGAAGACTGGTTGACATTTTCCAACACATTTTTCTCCCACTAATTGCCATTATGTATGGTTCCATGGCTGCTCAATCTCGTCTAGCACGCACGACAGTACTAGAGGTTTTAAGACAAGACTATGTGAGAACAGCACGGGCAAAAGGACTTTCTCCGATAATGATCCTCTTCAAACATGTCTGCCGCAATGCATCCATCACTATCGTCACAGCAATTGCTAGCTCTTTAGGAATTATTTTAGGTGGATCTTTAATCGTCGAGACTCTTTTCGAAATCAACGGATTCGGCAAGTTTTTTTATGATGCTGTCATCAACCGTGATTATAATGTGATTATGTTTTCATCCCTCGCAGGATCATTGTTATCCCTAGCAGGATTCCTAGCTGCGGATATCGCATACACAGTTTTAGACCCTCGTTTGACGTTGGAGTAATATGATAAAAAACCATGAAAACGATTCTTTTTGGATGATGATTTGGAGGGCTTTTTACCAAAAAGCGCTTGGTCGTTGGGCTTTTTATGTCATCATCATTTTTTGCTTAGTCGGAATCTATGCTCCTTTTCTGGCATCAGGAAAACCTTTTGTTGTCCAATATGACGGGACATGGTTTTTCCCCCTATTTAGATACCTCTTTTACCAAGGGTACTACACAAAACTACTCGACATTTTTTTTAATCTTTTAATCTTCACCGTACCTTTAGCCATCGCATCGATATTCTTTTTTAAAAAACAAAGACGATTACAACTAGCCGCCCTCATCTCAATCCTCGTTTTACAATGCGGCCTCTTCCTTTATTTTATTGCCAGCCCCCCAATGAATCCAGCATTCAACGCCGCCCTCAGTAAACAAAGACAAGAAGCGATGGAAAAAGCTCATTCTATCAACTGGAATTTAGATCTTAATCACATGAATGACTATGCAAAATTGAACCTCATCCTCCAGTACCAACAGCGGTTAAATCAACAGAATCATTTAGAACAATACAACCACTTCTATCCCTCAAAAAAAGAAAAAGGGAGGCTTTTCCAAGGAATGCCAACACTCTGGCAAGTTGAGATGGAAAATGAAAATCATGAAATCGAACGGCTGAAAGGGATCCTAGAGTCCTCAAATACAGCAGAAGCTCATGCATATGCGAAAGAGACGATGCAATATATCATAGACAGAAGAAAATGGATTATTTCACAACTACCACTTCTTCATTACGAAATCATGCCGCTGATCCGCCCTTTTCACTGGGAAGAAGATGCGGGGGGGGATCAAACTCTCAATCAGCACATCCCCTTCTGGGAACTAACACGGATTAATAGAAAAGATCTAGTCGCAGCCTTAATTTTTGGAGTACGCATATCCCTCGTTGTTGGTCTCTTGTCCGTAGCTCTTGCGTTATGCATCGGCCTGCCGATCGGTGCCATCGCAGGCTATTATGGAGGAACATTTGATATCATTGTCAGCAGATTACTAGAAATCTGGGAAAGCATGCCGACATTTTTTATGCTCTTAATGGTCGTTGCAATGATGCAAAGTAAATCCATATTCCTTGTCATCGTCATCATAGGCTTGTTCGGATGGACCAATTTCAGCCGTTACATTCGGGGCGAATTTTTCAAGCAACGGAACCTCCCCTACATTGAAGCTTGTCGCGCACAAGGATTTAACGATTCAAAAATTATTTTCTCCCACATCTTCCCCAACGCCATCCCTCCTGTTCTAACACTACTTCCATTTTTTATTATGGGGGCGATCACAAGTGAGGCGGGTCTCTCATTTTTAGGTCTTGGAGAAGAGGGCTCTTGCTCTTGGGGTGTTTTAATGGATGAAGGCCGCCTAGCATTCCCTGGAGAAAACTACCTTCTTTGGCCGCCGGCAATTCTATTGACTATTCTTCTTATCGCCATAGCCCTCTTTGGAGATCGCTTCCCCGACGCCCTAGACCCAAA
>JBAWZJ010000017.1:0-15128 GCA_037143085.1 Parachlamydiaceae bacterium
ATAAATCCAGAAGACTAAAATAATCCCGAAAGCGAGGAACCCAGAGAGACCAATTGATTCCCAGTCTCCCAGTTATGTAAGAGGTTTGTTTATATGATGGCTGGTTTTTTGTTCGCTAAGCAAAAAAATAAATTCCGCTCGATATAATTACTTTTTTTGTTAAAGTTATTTCGATCCCCGGGGATTTTCGCGCAGCTAGAAATACCAAGTAAGGATTCTTTTTATGGTCATCGTTTTTGATCTTGATAATACCCTTTATGATGAAGCCCTTTTTGTAAGGGGAGGGATGCGTGCTGTCGCTGAATATTTGGCAGGGGAGTTAAGGGAGACACCGGAGATTATTTTTCAGCAGTTGGATAAGGAATGGCATTTGTGTCGAGATCGTGTTTTTGATCGTATTTTGGAAGCTCGTTGCGTAAAAAACAAAAAACTTGTTAACAAATGCCTTTCGATTTATCGAGGACATGATCCGGAGATAACATTATTGCCCGCAGCTCGTGCTTGTTTAAAACGATTAAATAAGAACCCTTTGTATGTTGTGACTGATGGGAACAAAGTTGTCCAGCGGCGGAAGTTTATGGCGCTTGGATTATCGCCTTTGATACGCCATTGTTTTTGTACTTACGCTCATGATAGACACCGGAGTAAACCCTCGCCTTATTGTTTTGAAAAAATTTGTCAATTAGAGCATGTGTCCCCATCGGAAGTCGTTTATGTCGGGGATAATCCCCATAAAGATTTTGTTGGCTTGAAACCGTTGGGATTTAAAACCGTTCGTGTTTTGTATGGCCCTTATGCTAGCACAAAGGTTACTGCAGCATACGAAGCTGATATTGAGATTAGGAGCTTGGATGAGTTAGATGAACGCTTTTTATCGACAAAATGGGGTTAATTCGTTAATCTCGACCTTCTGCAGACATTTAAAAGGAGAAAAAATATGAATGAACACAATCAATCATTTATGGAGCGTTTAGACGCTTTGATTCAGAAGAAACATATGTTGACCCACCCTTTCTATCAAGCATGGACTTGCGGACATTTGGAAAAGTCAACGTTGCAAGAGTATGCTAAAGAGTATTATCACCATGTTAAAGCCTTTCCAACGTACCTTTCAGCTCTCCATAGCCGATGTGATGATGCGAAATCAAGAAGGCTGTTGCTCGAGAATTTGATTGATGAAGAAGCCGGCAAACCCAACCATCCTGATCTGTGGCGTTCCTTTGCAATGGCATTGGGAGTGACTTCGAAAGAGATTGATGGGCATCAACCGCAAGAGGCTGCAAAAACACTTGTAGACACATTTCGTGATATTTGCCGCTCAGATCCTATTGCAGCTGGCGTTGCAGCTTTATATTGTTATGAGAGCCAAATACCATCTATTTGCACGACAAAGATTGATGGTTTAAAAAAGTGGTATGGAATGACTAATGCCGGAGGGTATCACTACTTTACCGTACACGAGACAGCGGATGTAGAACACTCACGCGCTGAAAGAGAGCTTTTGGGAAGTATGGTAACGCCAGAAGAGGAAAACCGTGTTCTTGCTAGTGCAGAAAGAATATTGGATACCTTGTGGAACTTTTTAAGCTCTTTTAAGGTTTCTGTTCCGGCTTAGAGTTTTTAATAGCCTCCTTGCATGACTCATGGAAGTGAGTGACGTTCGGTATAAACCACGAGGTGGAAAAATAACAAGATGGGCAAGATAGACAGGATAAGAAAAGCTGCTTTTCTTATCCTGTCTATCTTGCCCATCTTGTTATTTCATTTTATCGGCTAACAATTGATGTGTAGAAAATTCTTTATGCAATTTCCCTGTTTATGCAAGGAGTCTATTTCCAAATTTCAATTGGAATCAGTATATTAGGTACACCCCTTAGAATCCTACGTTAAGAGATAGCGCCGCTCCATCGAAGGACAAGTCTCCGTAGTTCGCACCAAGATGACCCTGATCGAAGTACTCATGGTGTTCAAAGTCCAATCCGATTGTTACAAAGACCGCATTGCAGATACAAGTTTGCCACTGAAGCCCAAGGACGAGGTCGACATTATAATCGAATGCATTGAGATGTCTTGTGTTTCTGCTGAGCGTTGTGCTTGGTGTAGGTCCAGAAAGAAATTCGGAGTCGTCGAAATAGACTTTATAATCCCCATATAAAACGCTACCAGCGACCGTTCCGTAGAAACTAAATCCTTTTCCAACAAACCATTCTCCTTTGACACCTACAAGCGGACCGAAGCCTTGAAAATTTTGATGATCGTTAAGCTCTCTAGTATCTGTCTCTTCGGCACCCGAGGTAAGGGTGATATTTGTCACGAGATATGAGTGCACCCCTTGATGGATTTTTGCACCGCGTATCCCTGCGAATGGTTTTAGTGAAGTGCTCTCGTTCGGGTGTGCAGTATACGCGAGGAGAACATCGATTTGGTCAAATTTAACCCTCCACGTTCCTTTATTAACCAGTTCTGATCCTTCTGTATTACAGTGAGTGTCATTCCCTTGGAAGTGAGTCCAGAAACCATCGATTTCCCAACGACAGTCATCAAACTCATATCCCGCGCCAATGCGATAACCAGGTTGCCATCTGCCTTTAGGAGAGACGTCATATTCTTGTGTTGTATTGACCAGATCATCGTTAATATCGGTTGTTTGTACGATAGATGTGGTTCCAAAATCGAGTTCGAGCCCTGAAATACCAGGCTTCCAATAAAGGAAATCACCTTTCACAAAAAAGCGATTTTGTTTTTCTAGGCAACAAGGAGTAGCGTTTGAGTAGTAGCATCTGTCTTGCACTTCATAAAGCGGCGGATCGATAGACCAATGATTGGCATTTGTAACATGATATTCTTGATAAGGATTGATGTAGGTCTCTTGGTGAGGAGGAGTGTAGGTTTCTTGGTGAGGAGGGGTGTAGTTAAGCGAGTGGCTATTTCCTACAGAAGGATCTTCGTAGTAATACACTTGTACGAGATGTTCTTTTTCTACATATGGAGGCTGCACTTCTTCTGATGGGGATATCTGAGGCTCTGTTATTGTTGGGAAGAATGTTTGTTCTACCTCTTGCCGTTTTGTAAGAAAAGCGATATCTGTTGAGTTGTAGGAGGTTTCTGAGTTTTCAAACACATATGTGGATTCTAGGCCGAAACGGAAGATTAACATCCGATTTTGTTTAGGTTCAGGATTTTCTTCTTGGTCAGGCGTTATAAAAGGAGCTTCGTTTGCAGGTAATGTGCTAACCATTGCTATCAATGCCGTCAAGGAGAAGATGCACATTTTTCCCCATAGGGGGATTGTGTGAAGAGTTCTTGGGTTCATCATATTTGCTCCTTCATGAAGTTCAACATTTTACTGCTCATAAACTCTTGTGTTACCTATTACAGGCAACACGTTTGGTATAATCAAATCTGTACAATCCCTTTTCTTAAGGTACATCATACAGTGTGATGGTTAACACGACTCCTGGCACGTCATTTACTATCGCAGGGATTATACTATCTGTACTAGTTACTGAATTTATTAGTTGGTATGTCGATGAGTTACTCAAAGAGAGAATGCAGGTATTTGCTAACGTATAAGTATCACCAGTAGGTGGAACGGTTGCTAGTATAAGTTGTTGAGAAGCAGATTCCACAAACAAAATGTCAGGGCCTGAACCAACACTACTAAAACCAACAATAAAAGTGTCAGTAGTTATAGTAGTTGGAATAAATGTTACGCTGTAGGAAATTTGATAAACACCACTTGTGGAAACAGTAAATGTTTGAGTGTCCGTGGCGTTAACTCCCGAATTGGGGATTGACGAAGCTGTTGGTATTATGAACGCGCTACCAGGAGTTATAGCTGTTGCAACAAAATTATTGTAAAAAAGACCATAGGCAGCCAGATTTGCTGGTCCCGTAGGTCCTGTAGGTCCTGTAGATCCAGTAGGTCCAGTCAAGCCTGTTGCTCCAGTAGGACCAGTAGCACCTGTGGCACCGGTCAAACCAGTTGCGCCGGTAGGTCCAGTAGTTCCTGTATCACCAGTTAATCCTGTTGCTCCAGTTGGACCAGTAGCGCCTGTGGCACCGGTCAAACCTGTTGCGCCGGTAGGTCCAGTAGTTCCTGTATCACCAGTTAATCCTGTGGCACCAGTAGGGCCAGTTGCACCTGTGGCACCGGTCAAACCTGTTGCGCCGGTAGATCCTGTTGCACCTGTAGCTCCTGTTAGTCCTGTAGCACCCGTGGCTCCAGTCGTACCAGTTGCACCGGGAGCTCCTGTTGCGCCAGTTGGGCCAGCTCCGTCACCAGTTGGACCTACAGCGCCTGTATAACCTGTAGGACCTATTGCTCCTGTTGGACCCGTATTTCCTGTAAGGCCTATTGGACCAGTTGGGCCTGGAGCGCCAGATCCATTTCCTTCGGATATAGTTTGTAGAGTTTCTCCAATGCGGCTAGAAATGGTATTAGGGGCAGCATAGGAGCTTTTAGCAGTTAGCAGAAAGCTGAGTACAAGAAGAGGTGTTAAAAATCTTACCATGATCATCCCATATTAGTTTTAAGAAAGTTTGCTTACCTGTTTATCTCCCAAAAGATCCATCAACTTATTCCAAAGTTGCATTAGACCAAACGTTATTAAAATTTTGAATGACGTTCGGTATAGGCCCTTGGCTGTGCAATAGTTCTATTAGGCGAAATATTATATATTAATATTTTTTTGACAATCTTTTTTTTGTTTTTCTTTAACTTTTAAGTTTGAATGACGCTCGGTACGAAGCTATAATAGTAAAATTTATGCTCACTTTCGAAAGTATTTTCTGCGCATGTCGCAGCATGACCAGATGAGCCATATTAATTCAATATTGCCTATCCGATCATCTTTTGACCCGCACGAAAAGAACTCTAAATGGAACGAAAATTTTAATGGGATAGTTTCATAGGTAATGATCCTATAGAATATCCCGCAAATGAGTAGGGGGGTGATTGAAATAAGGTTGTGACTTCTTCGGTGAGTTCAAGAGTTGAAGATACCGGAGCAACGAGGTGTAGTGTATCTCGAATTGATGGATCGACGACTTCATCGACGGCTTCTTTGAACATCTGGTAAGCGTTAGTTAAAAGAGGGTCTGTAATTTTCCATAATCCATCGTTTATCCATGGAGCATCGTAAAGAATATGTAATCCACGAAGTTCTTCAGGGGGAATTTTTTCAATGAGGACTTTAAGCTGTTCGGTAAGAGTCTGCTTAGTCAGTCCATCTTCATGTTCTTGGGTCGTTTCAGTTAGGCAAACAAAGGGGACTAACTCACTTTTTAGTGTTGCTTTAAGTTTACTTTCTAAGGAGTGTCCTTTGGTTTTTGAAAACACTCTCTCGTTGGGGGTTCCGATAACGACGAATTTTGCGCCTGCTTGAATGAGAAGTTTATTGGCTATTGCAGCGGTAAATGTTTTATCATCTACAGGAAGCAGTTCATCTCCGCCTAATATTATTCTAGGAGCAGTAGTTGTTGGGGATTGTTTCTCTTGAGTTTCTGTAGTTGTTTCTTCTACACAATAAGAATGAAGTTTTTCTTTTAGAGTTTTTACGAAGGCATAAGGAGCGGAAATGTATAGATGAATGTTTTCACTCTTCTGGTTTTTTAAACAGAATGTTTTGCATTGCTGAATGGCTTCCTCTAAAGGATGGTACCCTTTGCAATATGCAAAAAGAATGAAATCTAAAGTTTTGTTCATGCAACCTCTTATTGAAACTCAAAAACATGATGTTCGGTATACCGAAAATGATTCAAAACTTGGCATTTTGAGTTATACCGAACGTTATACAAAATTTGGCATTTCTAGCTGCGCGAAAATCCCCGCGGATCGAACATCGCAAGTTGGTCAGTATTAATCAATACGAACCAACTTGCGATCTTCGATCCCCGGGGTTTTGGCGCGCTCGAAATGCCAACTTTTGAATCACGTTCGGTACACAAGCTCGATCCTACTAAATAATAAAAAGAAAGTCGAGTCAAAGAAGCTATCCTGGTAAAATTTTCGTTCAATTTCGAGTTCTTTTTGCACGCGTCACAGCACGAAGTGTAAAGGAATTATGGGAAATGGCACTAGGATTGTCCGAATCTGGTTTCAAAGATTTTTAAGTTTGAAAAAACAAAAGATTGCGTTACACTTTTTGAGGTATACCGAGCGTTACTTAAAACTAGGCATTTATAATGCGCCAAAACTCCGGAAATCAAAGATCATAAATTGGTTCGTATTGATTAATACTGATCAATTTACGATCTTCGATCAGTGGGGATTTTCGCACAGTTAGAAATGCCTAGTTTTGAGTGACGCTCAGTATATACCGAGCGTAAGTCAAAACCATTCGATAGCGAGGGATGATGGGAGAAATAGATCTTTTTTTAAGTCATATTAAAAATTGGGTGTGGGGACCTCCTTTATTGATTCTGCTCATAGGATCCGGAGTGTATTTATCTATTCTGTTAAGAGGGGTGCAAATCCGTTATCTGGGTTATGCTTTAAAGCAGGCCTTTAGCTCTCAACAAAATGCATCAGCAGGAGATATTAGTCAATTCCAGGCGTTGATGACGTCCTTGGCCGGAGCTATCGGGACAGGTACAATTGTGGGCGTTTCTACTGCTGTTACCGTTGGGGGACTCGGAGCGATTTTCTGGATGTGGGTCATGGCTTTTTTAGGGATGGCGATTAAATATGCTGAATCATTACTAGCAGTAAAGTTTCGCGTTATGGATGCCAAGGGTGAAATGTGCGGCGGTCCCATGCAATACATAGAGTACGGTTTGGGGTGGAAGTGGATGGCTATCGTTTTTGCTGTCTTCGGGGCAATAGCTGCTATTGGAACGGGTAATCTCGTTCAAGTTAATGCCATCGCAGAGGCTATCGGCAATGTCTGGGTTGTTGATCCTTGGATTTCAGGTGTTTGTATTTCTATTGTCGTAGCCATGATTATTATTGGCGGGGTTAAAAGCATTGGGAGTGTCTCCTCGATTGTCGTGCCGGTGATGGCTTTGTTTTATCTCGCTGCAGGTATGATTATCATAGCAATCCATATCGAGAAAGTTCCAGAAGCATTATGGATGATTGTTTCTAGTGCATTTAATGGACATGCTGCTGCGGGCGGTTTTGCGGGCGCTAGTGTCATGATGGCAATTCAAATGGGTGTGGCAAGGAGTGTTTTTTCCAATGAGGCCGGGCTTGGAATTTCTTCCATGGCGGCTGGGGCGGCGAAGACCGACTGTCCGGGAAGGCAAGCGATGATTACCATGACAGGAGCTCTCCTTTCAACTGTTGTCGTTTGCTCTGTGACGGGGTTAGTTTTGGCCGTGACTGGAGTTTTTGGTAAGGTCGGGGCATCGGGTAAGATCTTGACAGGGGCAACTTTGGCGATACAAGCATTTAATTCTACTCTTTGGGGGGGGGATTACATCGTTTCAATTGGACTGATCT
Source organism: Parachlamydiaceae bacterium (assembly GCA_037143085.1). Taxonomy (GTDB): domain Bacteria; phylum Chlamydiota; class Chlamydiia; order Chlamydiales; family Parachlamydiaceae; genus JBAWVE01. Next base: position 7,445 of record JBAWZJ010000017.1, read on the forward strand.
TGTTCGCTTTTACGACAGTTATCGCGTGGGCTTATTATGGTGAGAAATGTTTTGAGTATCTTTTTGGGGTTAGATCTGTTATTATTTACAGGATTTTATACACATTGATTATTATTCCAGGCGCTGCACTTAAGATTGAGATCGTGTGGCATTTGGCTGATATTTCCAATGGATTAATGGCAATCCCAAACTTGATTGCGTTGATAGCCCTTTCAACAGTGATCGTCGCTGAAACGAAATCCTTTTTGAAAATTGTTAAAAAAGAACAAGCTTAGGAACATTAAATTACATGTCTTTTATCTCTTATTCTGCAGTCGTTTCTGCTCTTGATACCATTTATCAGTGGATCTGGGGAGCGCCTTTATTAATTTTATTGATTGGTATTGGGGTGTATCTGACAATCGCACTGAAGGGATTGCAGTTTCGCTATTTAAAATATGCTCTTCGGTTAGTCTTTTTCCCTAAAAAATCGGATAACGAAGGGGAAGGGGACATTAGTCATTTTGCCTCTCTAATGACAGCGCTTGCAGCCACAATTGGAATAGGAAATATCGCAGGGGTTGCTACAGCAATCACTGTAGGGGGCTTTGGAGCTCTTTTCTGGATGTGGATGACAGCGCTCATTGGAATGGCTATTAAATATGCTGAAGCCGTGTTGGCGATTAAGTACCGGACAACCGATGATCGCGGTGAGATGTGTGGCGGTCCGATGTATTTCATTCAATATGGTTTAGGATGGAAGTGGCTTGCCGTCTGCTTTGCCGTTTTTGGTGCGATTGGCGCTTTTGGCGGCGGCAATATGTTGCAGGCAAATTCCGTTGCCGACGTGATGAAGAGCATGTTTTCGATTGATCCTCTATGGACAGGTATTGTTGTTGCTGCGTTAACAGGGTTGACGCTTCTTGGAGGGATTCAAAGTATTGGTAAAGTTGCCAGTTTGCTCGTTCCGTTTATGGCTGTTTTTTATATCGGTGGTGCAGGAGTCATTCTTTTAAAGCACTTTGAGAGAATTCCTGAAGCTTTTTATATGATTTTGACTTCCGCATTTCAGGGGCAAGCAGCTCTTGGTGGTTTTCTTGGTTCTAGTGTAGTTCTTGCTATTCAGGTTGGCGTGAGTCGAGGCTTAATGACAAGTGAGGCAGGGCTAGGGACAGCATCGATCGCTGCTGCAGCGGCTAGGACAGACTTTCCGAGTCGTCAAGCGTTGGTGTCGATGACCGGGTGCTTTTTGGCTACGATTATCATGTGTAGTGCAACAGGGTTTGTTCTCGCTGTGACAGATGTTTTTGGATCTGTAGATGCGAATGGGAAGCTGATCAATGGAGCTTCACTTACCTTAAGCGCATTTAAGTCGGTATTTCCTTCGGCTGGGGGCTATATCGTAACATTGGGTCTTTTGTTATTTGCATTTACCACCCTTCTTGGCTGGGCTTATTATGGGGAGAAGTGTATCGAATATCTATTTGGAACACGGGCCATTTCTCCATATAGGATCATCTTTACCTTAATCGTCATTCCTGGGGCTATATTGGAACTAGATATCGTGTGGAAGATTTCTGATATTTGCAATGGGATGATGGCTTTTCCCAATTTAATCGGGTTGTGTGCTCTTTCCGGCGCTGTCATTGCGGAGACTCGTCTTTTCCTTTCTGTGCTTAAAAAAGAAGGGGAATAAAAAAAAGTGACAAGATTAGCTGAATGTTTATACTGAACGTCATTGAAAAGTGGGCATTTCTAGCGCGCCAAAATCTCGGGGTTCGACGATCGTAAAGCTAGCTGTATTAGATTAATACAGCGCGCTTTACGATCGATTGAACCGCGGGATTTTCGCGCAGCTAGAAATGCTAAATTTAGAATGACATTCAGTATATCATAGGGAATTATGAAAAACATTCACAAAGTCTGTCTGCTCACAAACTTCAACATGTACGAGTCGAAGCGGTATTTTACGGAAAAACTTGCCGAGGCTATGCGTCGTCACGGTTTGGAAACAAAAATCATCGATGTCCGTCAAGCTATTCTTGGAGCAGATGAGATTCGTCAAATCAGAAGCTTTGAGCCAGACTTTACTTGTTCCTTCAATAGTTCCATCGCTGTAGAGAATGGAAAATTCTTCTGGGACTTTCTGGAAATTCCCCATATTTCCTTCCTTGTTGATCCTTCGTTTTACTCAACTACTTATACGAATAGCCCGTATTCCATTTTAACATGCGTAGACCGCAGCGACTGCGAAGCTGTTCGTTCTTCAGGATTCGACCGCGTCTTCTTTTGGCCTCATGCTATAGAAAGGGAGTTAGCTGCGGATGGAAAGGAGGAGAGAATATACGATGTCGTTCTGTTGGGAAGTTGCTACGACTATGAAAGCCTTCGCGTAGCATGGCAACAGCGGAATCCGGCTTCATTAAATAAAGTTTTAGATGATGCTATCGACATTGTATTCTCCGATGAAAAAGCATCTCTTGCACAGGCATTAGTCCGGGCATGGAATGCTTCGAAGCTAGACCCTCATGGGGTTGACTTTGAGACATTGTATTATTATTTGGATAATTACACCCGAGGGAAAGATCGTATTGAGCTCGTTCGTTCGATACGTAATGCTCACGTTCACGTCTTTGGGGAGCTTGCAACGGACAATGCAGTCGGCATTCTCACATGGAAGCACTATCTTTCATCGCAATCGAATGTGACAGTGCATCCTCCGACTCTTTTTGGAGAAGGACTGAAAGTTTTAAAACGCTCGAAAATAGTTCTCAATAGCATGCCATTTTTTCGTGATGGTTCCCATGAACGCATTTTTACCGGCTTAGCATGCGGTTGTTTGCCTATCACAAGCGAGAGTCTCTATTTACACGAACAATTTGACGAAGGGAAGGAGTTGTTGTTTTACCACTCTCTCCGTCGTTCCGATGTCAATGACATGGTTGATGATTGGCTTGGAAACGAGAAAAAAAGAAGCGAAGCTGCAGCAAAAGGTCGGATTAAAGTCATGCAACGGCACACATGGGATCATCGGGTGAAAGAGTTACTTGCTGCTTTACAAACGCTCTCATTACAGCATATGAAGCCCCAAAATTTCTCATTTTGAACTATGAGCAGTATATACTGGTTCCAACTTTCAACAAGAAGCAGTATAGACTTACTTCATGTGTTTACTTAGCAAACCAGTCATTTTGAACATGTCTACAGGTTCGTCAGAACCGAAAACTTTAGCCAGAGTAGCATCTGTCATGATTCGTCTTTTATTCGCTGGGTCCTGAAGGTTATGGGTACGGATATAATCCCACACTTTTTTGAGCACTTCTCCACGAGCCATTGTCGTGCTTCCAACAACGGATGCGAGTTCTGGAGAAATATTTAGTGAGGGCATTGTGCGCGTTTTTTTCGGCGTCGTTTTTTCTTTGGCTACAACAGTCTTTTTAGCCGATGCTTTTTTCGGTTTAGTTTCCTTTTTTTCCGTAGCTTCCGCCTTTTTCCCACGGCCTCGCCCTGCTTTAGCTTTCTTTACATAGGCTGTGCGGGGGTGATCTTGATATTTCGTTTCTAGTTGTTCAATATCATTTACGATCACATCGCACTCAGGGAATGTTGAGCAGGAATAAAATGTTTTTCCAAAGCGGGATTTTCGTCCAACCATATGGCCTGTGCAACCGACAGCTGGGCAGGGGGGCATATTTTGCTGGTCAATAGCGACTTCACCTTTCTTTGGTATATTAACGATTCCCTTACAGGAAGGGTAGTTTGTACAACCAAGGAAGGCGCCGAAGCGGCCATGGCGAAGTTTCATTTTTTCATTGCAAAGAGGGCATGGCTGATCCCAGTTGAAATCGGAAGCATATTCGTCCTTATTGAAGGTTATCTGTTCTAAAGGAGCAGAAAAACCGCATTCTGGATAGCGTGAACACCCGTAAAAATATTTCGATTTAAACCAAATTTTTTGGAGCTTAGAGCCGCATTCTGGACAATCGATGTCGGTTTGAACTTTCGGGACGAATCCCTCTTTTTCAGCAATTTCAAGGGTAGGGATGAATTGGTCCCAGAATGTTTTGAGGAGTACTTTCCAGTCTTTTTTGTTTTCAGCAACGAGTTCAAGGTCGTCTTCCATGGCTGCTGTGAACCCGATATCCATGATCTGGTGAAAGTTGTTTTCGAGAAGCAAAGCGATCACTTGTCCGAGCTCTGTCGGTTTTAAGCGCCCATTTTCCTTGATCGTGTAGTCTCGGCTTTGAATCTTGTTCATGATCGTTGCGTATGTCGATGGACGTCCTATTCCAGACTTTTCCAACTCTTTAACGAGAGATGCTTCAGTATAACGTGGTGGCGGACGGGTGAATGCTTGTTCCCCTGTGACATCCAATAGGTTTAAGACCATTCCCTCTTCGAGGCTTGGCAACATCCTATTTTCATCATCTTTCTCATCATCGTCCACTCTTTCTTCATATGCCGCTAAAAAGCCCTGGAACTTCATTTGTGATCCGGTAGCTCTAACGACAATATCTTGATCTCCGCCTGCAATATCAGCCGCAACAGTGTCATAAACGGCAGGGACCATTTGTGAGGCGACAAAACGGCGCCAAATTAGTTGGTAAAGTAAAAATTGCTCTCTTGTCAATGATGACTGGATCGCTTCCGGAGGGTAAGCTAAGCTTGCCGGGCGGATGGCTTCGTGAGCATCTTGCGCGCTTTTTTGCGTCGCGTATATTTTAGGCTGAGGGGGAATGAATTCCTGTCCGTACGTTTTTACAATGTGTTGGCGCGCTTCTTCAATCGCTTCGGGAACAACGCGGACCGAGTCTGTTCTCATGTATGTGATCAAGCCTTCAGGGCCTTCATTGCCAAGGTCTACCCCTTCGTAGAGAGCCTGTGCAATATTCATCGTTTTAGCCGAGGAGAATCCGTAGTGGCGGCTAGCCTCTTGCTGTAGAGTCGACGTGATGAAAGGAGGTACAGGATTTCGTCTTTTTTCTTTCCTTTCGACACTGAGTACCTTGTAAGGCTTCTTTTTCATTTTCGCAAGAGCTTCGTCGGCGGTGTTTTTGTTACCGATGATAACAGTATTTTTTCCTTCAGTAGGCTCTTTTTCGATCCGTTTTCCGTGGAGGGTATAAAGTGATGCCGGAAACGATTTCTCTTCTTCGGAATTTTTGAGGATAGCGTGGAGATTCCAGTATTCGACAGGTTTGAATGCTTCAATTTCTTTTTCTCGGTCAACGACAAGTTTCAATGCGACAGATTGAACTCTACCGGCAGAGACTGATCCTGCTTTTCCTCGTTGTATCCTTCTGTTGAGAAGAGGGGAAATTTTATAACCAACGACTCGGTCGAGTATTCTGCGTGCCTGTTGGGCGTTGACAAGAGCTATATCGATAGCACGAGGTTCCTTTAACGCTTTTAGCACCGCATCCCGGGTGATCGAGTTGAAAGTTACCCGTTTGATATTTGTTTTCGGTGGGAGAATTTCACTGATATGCCAAGCAATAGCTTCTCCTTCGCGGTCAGGGTCGGGGGAGAGATAGACAGTATCGCACTCTTTAGCAGCTTTTTTCAATCGAGCGATCACTTGCTCTTTGTCTGGCATGATCACATATTTCGGTGTAAAGTCGTTTTCAACATCGATGCCGAATTCTTTTTCGGGAAGATCGCGGACGTGTCCGACGGAAGATTCTAAAATAAACTCTGGTCCTAAAAATTTCTTTAAGGTCTTAATTTTAGTAGGCGACTCGACAATGATCAGCGATTTACCCATGGGGCGATTCTCCTAGTGTAGGCTCGGTATTCCTCAATTGTGTCTGTTTTGCTTGTTTACTGCAGCTAATTTCTTATAAATCTTTCCAGAGGTCTCTTTAACAACCCCTTTAACGATCAATCCCAATACTATCGTATATATTTGAGGGACGGGAAGATTTGCCAATCCGGACAAGCAATGTAGATCAATCTCTTCAAAAGGCATTAGTTCTAGCACTCTTTGCTCTTGATTGTCAAGATAAAAACCTTGGTTTTCAAAATGTTGCGCTTTGATTTTTGGAAAAAGACCTTCAAAATAAGCGATGATATCCCTTCCATTTTCGATTAGTTCCGCTTTCCCTGTTTTGATTAGAGAATGATTTCCGCGGAAGCTTTCGCTATTTGCAAGGCCGGGTAAGGCAAAGAGTTTTTTGCCTTGGCTAAGAGCTTTGTCCATGGTTAGCATGGCGCCGCCTTTAAGGGGAGCTTCGATCAAAACGGTGGCTAATGACATTCCGCTAACGATTCGATTTCTTTGAGGAAAGTGGTGTTTACTCGGTGGAGTATTTGGAGAAAATTCGCTAATAACAGCGCCATTTTTTGATATCATTTGCGCTAGATATTCATTTTCTGTGGGATAGATATGGGATAAGCCCGATCCAATAACAGCGATCGTTCTCCCTTTGTTGAGAGCTCCCCGGTGTGCGGCTGTATCGATGCCTCGAGCAAGGCCGCTGATGACAGAAAAGCCATTAGCTGCCAGTTCTTCGCTGATTGACGCCGCCATTTCATTTCCGTAGCTTGTAGATTCCCGTGTTCCAACAACTGCAATGCTTCGATTGTCTGTAGCTTTGATGTCTCCTTGCACGTAAAGAAGAGCTGGGTGGTCTGGCGTATTGCGTAATGATTTTGGGTAGAGGGGATGAGTGAAAGGGATCAATTGGATGCCAATTTTAGTCGCCGCGGTTAATTCTTGCTCCCATGTTGTGTTATCTTCCCAGGATTTCCATGAAAGAGCCAGCTTTTCGCATCCAGCGATAGCGCTGATTTCTTTTGCTGTTGCGCTAAGTGCGGCTGCGGCGGAGCCAAAGAGGTCGACAAGGTGGCGGATTTTATTTGCTCCAAGTCCGGGGATGGCAGATAGAATAAAAAACGCTTCGTTTTCGTTCATAAGCTTTGGAAATGCAAGAGGTCTATTAAAAAAAAAGAAGCGACCAATCTTTCGATGGTCGCTTCCGCTTTCGCTACGTCATCTTTCTGGTATCAGAAAGAAACGGTGATTCTCCCCGCGATACAAATGACATCGTTAGAAGTCATAGCGTTGGGAGCTTTAGGACGGTACGCGCTGACGATGACAGTCAATTCCGGCTCGAAATTGTTGTCGTAAAGGAGGTCGTTTCCGAACTCCTTTACTGATTCGTCGAGGGCGAGTGAGTAATTTTTAGGACTCACAATATATTCTCCACCTGCCTTTTCAAGGCAGTTAGTGAAGAACGCCCGAAGTGAGCCTTTATTCAGCACAAAGTTTTGTACACCTCGTAGCGTTCTCTCTTAATTTTTATCCTGTTCAGCACACGAGTGTACCGAGGCAGGTCTTAGTTTCTAAATAAATTCATCTTCTCAAATGTTTGTGGTATTGAGCGTTATAGACTGATGCCACCTCCTTTTGTGCTCTAGTGTCCACGGTCTTTGAGATTATCCATGTACACTCACATGTGAGTGTAGCATGGATGAAAAAGTCTCTTACGTTCTCAATTATTTTATGTAAGAGTCTTATTTCAACTACATAACAATTAACAAAAAAATATACAAGATTATTTGTTTTGTAATGATTTTTCGCGATGCGTTATGTAGTCGGGAATCGATACGGCACCTACCGCTAATCGTTGGATAACAGCACGGAAAGCTGAGGGATCGACATTAATCGATGGGGAAGACCCTTTTTCTAGTTGTGCGTATTGTT